>DATKPS010000174.1:0-7344 GCA_035524015.1 Candidatus Sulfotelmatobacter sp. | reverse complement strand
TCTTCGGTGTAGCGATTGACGACGGCGAATTTGGCCTGCTCGTTCATCTTATCTTTCAACTGGTAGTTCGTGACGTACAGGGGCACGACCTTGACGGCCACAAAGACCGCCACAATCAGAAATGCAAGATAAAGCAGGGCTTTCAACCCGCCTGCTCCCCGCTGCGCGCGGTTTTGGGATTGCGATTTCTGGTTCACCTAGGCATACCTCGTTGGCCGGTAGTGACAATGCTGAGTCGGCCGTAATTTTATGGCCAATAAAAATTACGCTAGCACCGCGTAAGCCGCCTGTCGAGCAGGGGTGCATGGAGGTGTTCTTGTTATGTAATAGCCGTGGCCGGCTTCCGGGGCTAGTAGGCTCGTGCGAAGATGGCCCGCTCCTTGGCGGGTCCGTTGCAATAGACGCACTGCCCGGAAGCGCTCCCGCCCCCATGACCGAGGACTGCCTCGGAATCGAGGGGTATACAACGCATGGTCGCCCGGGTTTCTTCCTTAATTCTCTCCTCACACGCAGCGCTGCCGCACCAATGGGCATAGGCAAAGCCGGTTTCGACGGCCTTCTTGAAGTCCTCGTAGGTCTTAGCCTCGTGAGTGTTGGCGCGGCGAAACGCCAGCGCCTTATCAAACAGGGACTGGTGAATATCGTCGAGTAGCTTCGTGATGGTGCCCGCCAGGTCCGCCAGCGGGGCGCTGACTTTCCCTTCCTTGCCGGGGCGGTCGCGTCGAGCCAGCATCGCGGCCTGCTTGGCTACGTCCTTGGGACCAAGTTCCACGCGCACGGGCACTCCGCGCATCTCCCAGTCATTGAATTTCCAGCCGGGACTGAAACCCTCGCGCTCGTCCAGGGTGACCCGCAGATTCGCTTTGATCAGTTGCGCTTTCAGTTCTTTCGCTGTTTTCAGCACCGCGGCCTTCTCTTCGTCGGTGCGGAAAATGGGCACAATCACCACTTGGGTGGGCGCCAGCCGAGGTGGCAGAACCAGGCCCTGATCATCGCCGTGAACCATGATGATCGCGCCAATGAAGCGCGTGGAAAGACCCCATGAGGTGGTCCAGCAATGCTGCTGCACGCCGGTCTGGTCCAGATATTTCACGTCGAAGGCTTGGGCGAAATTCTGTCCCAGGAAGTGCGACGTGCCTGATTGCAGCGCCTTCCCGTCGCCCATCATTGCTTCGATGGAATAAGTGACATCGGCGCCCGCAAATTTCTCCGATTCCGACTTCGCCCCGGGAATGACCGGAATCGCGGCATCGTTCACCGCAAAGTCGGTGTACACATCGAGCATCTGCTTGGTTTCTTCGACGGCTTCTTCGCGCGTGGCGTGCGCGGTGTGGCCCTCCTGCCAGTAAAACTCTAGCGTACGCAGAAACAGTTTTGTGCGCAGTTCCCAACGCACCACGCTGTTCCACTGATTCATCAACACCGGCAAATCGCGATAGGACTGAATCCACTTGGACCACATGTGGCCGATAATGGTCTCTGAAGTGGGCCGCACAACGAGTGGCTCGGCCAGCTCTTCTCCGCCGCCGATGGTGACCACCGCCAACTCGGGAGAAAAGCCCTCCACGTGGTGTTTTTCTTTCTCGATGAAGTGTTTGGGAATGAACAGCGGGAAGGCGACATTCTGGTGGCCAGTGGCTTTGAACCGGCGGTCCAGGGCGCCCTGGATGTTCTCCCACAACGCCCAGCCGTAGGGACGCACAATCATGCAGCCGCGCACCGGCGCATAATCGGCCAGTTGCGCTTTCAAAACCAGCTGGTTGTACCACTCGGAAAAATCTTCCGCCCTTGTTGGCAGCTTCTCGTCAGCCATGCGTCTCCCTGTCTAATTCTGTGGCAGTAGTTAAGCATTCGAGCGTAACGGACGGGCTCGGTCACTGTCAACGCAACGTCGAGGTTCCAGAAAACGCGGTTTCAGCATTCAAGATGCGCGCCTTATCGCACGGCAAGTGCTGTAACACGAAACTTGCTTTCCTCTATCCCCGGCTCGATCTTCAAATCGGTGTAGAGAACGTGTACCTCTCTCCATAACGCCTTCGATTGTTCCCATCGAAGCATCGCCAGACTGCGAACAGCGTTCGCAAAATTGAGAGACGCGTTGTCTCCCTGACTCAGATAAAGATCGCGCGCCTGGAGATAACAAGGCTCCGCCAACTCTGGGCAGCCCTGCTCAAGATAAACATCTCCAAGATGCCGAACCACATGAGCCAACAGGAGCGGCTCGGCCACACCGCGAAATAGCTCGACGGCTTCTTCGTAGCATCTTCTGGCCGTAGCAGGATCCCGCCGCCGTGCCGACTCGCCTCGTTGCCTAAGCTCCTGTGCCAGAGTGATCCGGTCCTTTGGATTTGCATCGGACATTTTGCACCCCCTGCGCTCTGGAATGCCGCGCTACGCGGCCTAAATAGACGAGCCCAGGAACCATTCCCAGTCGGAGTCTTTGGCGTTGGTGCGGATGACTAGTTCGGGTTCGCGCATGGCCACGCGGCTGTACGGCGCGACGGAATGCGTCAGCCACACATTGCCGCCGATGATACTGTGGTGGCCGATGCGGGTGTCGCCGCCAATGATGGTGGCGCCGGCGTAAATCGTGACGTGATCCTCGATGTCCGGGTGGCGCTTGTTGGCTAATCCACGAACTAACTCGCCGCCGGTGTCGCGCCGAGCCGTGGGATTGAACGCGCCCAAGGTCACGCCGTGATACATGGTGACCTGCTTGCCGATCGTCGCGGTCTCACCAATCACTACGCCGGTGCCGTGGTCGATGAAGAAGGAGTCGTCAATGGTCGCACCGGGATGGATGTCAATACCGGTTTTACTGTGCGCCAGTTCCGTCATGATGCGCGGCAAATAGGGCACGTCGAGCTTGTACAATTCGTGCGCCAATCTTTGCACGGTGATGGCTTCCACACCGGGATAACTCAGCAGAATTTCTTCCAAGCCGCTGGCGGCAGGATCGTTTTTCAGCGCGGCCTGCAGATCGGTGGCCAAGAGCTGCGCCAAGCGAGGCAGCCGGTCCTGAATCGTCCGGACAATCTGGTCCGCGGAACATTTCAGATCATCGGCGGGCTTCTTACCGCTGCACGTGTAGTCGAAGCGCATGGCCCGCACGATTTGTTCGCCCAATCGCGCTTCCAGATCTTCCACAAAATGCGCCAACAACGGGTCAAGGTGCGCCTCGGGCGCGTAATACAACGGGAACAGTGCTTCCAGGTAGCGCCGGCAGAACTCGTTTACTCCGTCTTTGGCAGCCAGGCGGTATTGGTCGTCCGCAATGCCGGAAAGCCGCGCCTCCAAGGCGCAGCGAAATTCCTTGGCCAGCGAGACTAAGTCATGGTTGGGCGTGGTCATCAGCGTTTAGGTTTCTCGTGGTCGATGCGAACGGAGTTGTTGCAATGGCGACAACCCCGTCTCGCGTCTGGCCCGCGCTATTCCTCGCTTTACAGCTTGCGGAAAAAGTCGAAAAGCAGTTCCTCAGGGGCTGAAGCCCAATTGATTGCCAAGCATTTATGTCGGAGCTAAAAAGCTCCGACCCCCGGTGCCGAACACATTTTTCCGCAGGCTCTGAAGCCTGTGCTACAGGGTTAATCCTTGGAGGGTTTTGTGGTGCGGCGCTTCTTGCCGTCTGCACCGAAGACGAGATGATCGGCGGAAAGTAGGCCCGCGCCGACTGTGGCTAGAGCAAAGCACGCGGCGGCCAGAGCCAGTGGAAATTCGTAATCCTTCACGGACATGATTCCGTGGACGCTGTGCACCTTCCAGATAGCCACGCCCATTTCGATGGCGAGCAGCAAAGCGGTTGGGCGGGTGAACAAGCCGAGAAAAAGAAGCACGGCTCCGAACGACTCCAGAACGCCCGCGACATGCAGGAAATAGCCGGGAAGGCCGTGAGCGATGAAGAAGTCGCGCATGGCCGCGGTGGGATGCACGAGCTTGGGATAGCCGTGCACCAGAAAAATCAAGGCAAGAACGGCGCGCAACGCGAATAGAGCTAACGGCTCAAAACTTCTCAGAAATTTCATGGAGATCTCCCCTGCCACGTTACGCGGAATTGGAATGGGAATCCAGTGGCGAGAGTCGAAGGCGTGCGAGATCCGTCCGCCGCAAGCTGCGGAGGACCGCAGCCTGCGGGTCGGGATGACAAATGATTGATTGGGAGAGCGGAGCGCGTGTGTCAGTTTGGAGGCGAAAAAAGGATTTGCGCGGATAGTTTGGGGAAAAGCTGGCAAAATGGGTAAGTCCCATTCGTGCAGACTTTGGAAAAATGAAGCAGGTCGAGGGTAACGGCGAGATGGCGTTTGCAGCGCGCGCGTTTGGAGCGATTGGGGATTTTGCATGAAACGAAAATTGTTGGTGGCGGTGCCACTGCTGTGCGCGGTGGCGCTGCTGGCGTGGTTTTTCCGTCCTAAGCACGAGTCGGTTGGTTCCGGCTACGTAAGCGAACGAAGCGTGACGATGTTCAGCAGCATGGCCCAGGTGCGCGAACAAGTGGCGGTGCTGTATTACGGCGAGCGCGTGGACGTGCTGGCGCATCGCAACGATTACGCCAAGGTGCGCACGGCGGCGGGGTTGGAAGGCTGGATAGACGGGCGGTATTTGATGGATCCGGGATTGTGGGAGCGCAGCGAGCAACTGCTGAAGGAATCTAAGGGCATGACGGTGCAGGCGCGCGGACGGACGAAAACGACCACCAATCTGCGCATCGCGCCGGGCCGCACCGAGCCACGGTTGTACCAATTCAGCCGAGGAACCGAAGTGGAGATTTTTGGACGAGCGGTAGCCGATTGGGTGCAAGTCAGCGACGAAAAGGAAAAAGAGGCTACCGCCGAAGGCGAGCCCAACAAGAAAGAGGATTGGTACCTGGTGCGCGGAACGGCCACGCGGCCTCCGGGCGAAGGGGCGATTCGCAATTCCGCAATGATGACCACCACACAGCCGGGCGACCAGACCATTCCGATTGCGGGCTGGGTAGTGGCGCGATTTATCTCGCTGGACCTGCCGGATGCGGTGGAGGCAGGGACGAGCGCCGCGAACGTGCGGCCGGTGGCGTGGTTTGAGTTGAACCGGGTGACCGACGACGCCGGGGAGCATCCGCAATATTTAGTAGCGGGCACAAAAGGACCGGAAGGGCAACCCTGCGATTTCACGATCTTGCGCGTCTATACGTGGAATCCAAAGAAAAGCCGCTATGAGACGGCTTATATTGAAAACGACCTTTGCGGGGCCTTGCCGGTGCAAGTGGGCAAAGGAGCCAAAGGCGAGCCGGAGTTTCGATTCCATGAAATGGATGGAAACAAAGAAGAGCGGGTCTATCATTTGCTGCAGACGGTGATTCGCCGGGAACGCACCGGGCCACCAGAAGCTAAGCACGCGGGGAAACGGGGTACGGGGAAGCGTTAGGGACTTCGGTTTCGATCGATGAAACGATTCGTGTCCATTCTTTTGTTTTGCCTGGTTGGAGTGCTGCCCATTCCTGCGCGGAAACCGGCCGAGGCCGAAACGTTTTTTCCGTTTCATGTGGGCACCTACTGGATTTACAAGGGCACGGTGGGTTGGCAGGATTCCGAGAACGATAAGGAGACTAGCGGGGATGTCACCTGGAAGATGACGGTGGTCAAGGTGATTCGGAAGCAGGGAGTGGTGGGAGCGGTGGTGACCGGATATCCGGCGGACCTGGATTTTTCGGCGGGAACCACGGAGCCGAAGCCCTGGCTGATTTTGGAAAATGAGAATCACCAGATTTATTTGGAGAATCTGGGGCCGGACTATGATTTGGCAAAGCTGAGCAGCAGCGATGAACACGGGTTCGATAAATTTATGGTCGAAGACAACCTGTTTTTCCAATGGCCGTTGAAGCAGGGCGCGAAGTTTTGTGATGAGGAAGCAAAGAAGCGGGAAGACGACATGTACTGTTGGGTGGTAGAGCAAACGGGGAAGAAGAAGCTGGAAGGAGTGGCGGGCGCGCCGAGCGGGGAGCAAAACGTGTTTCGTCTGCAATTTCGTACGCTACCCGACGACAACACCATCGAGCTGGCGCCGGGAATCGGGCTGCTGGGCTACGAATATCATCATCACGGGACGGTAGCGGACACGTCGTTACAGCTTGTGGAGTTTCATCCCGCTCCGGAGGGGAGCGAGGTGCAAGGATCGAAGCCATGACGCTGCACATCAACGAAGAAGAAGTGCGCCAGCTGTTGACCATGCCGATGGCCATTGCCGCGGTCGAAGATTCTTTGAAGAAGCAAGCGGAGGGCACGGTGGTCGTGCATCCGCGACGGCGCTTCGAATTGCCTGCGCATGGATTTTTTCACTACATGGCGGCCATGGACACGGCGGCTGGTTATGTGGCCATGAAGCAGTACACGTACATGAAAGGCAAGCTGTGTTTCCTGGTGCCGCTGTATTCGGCGGCGACGGGCGAGCTGCTGGCGTTGATTGAAGCGGATTACATGGGGCAATTGCGAACCGGGGCGGCTTCGGGGGTGGCCACGAAGTACCTGGGGCAACGACATGCCAAGGTGGCGGCGATTATTGGCACGGGCGGGCAGGCGCGCACGCAACTGGAAGCGATCCACAACGTGCGGATGCTCGATTCGGTTTTTGTTTATGGACGGGACGCCGGCCGCAGGAATCATTTCACTGAGGAAATGGCAGAGAAACTGCAGCTCAATGTGTACCCGGCAGAGTCGAGCGCGGCGGCGGTGAAAAACGCGGAGATCATCTGCACCGCGACGACCTCGGCGCATCCGGTAGTGCTGGGGGAAGACGTGCCGAAAGGCGCGCACATCAACGCCATCGGCGCCAATCACGCGCATAAGCACGAGCTGGACGAGGCGGCGGTGGACAAGGCGAACCTGATCTTCGTGGATTCGCTGGCGCAGTCGCACCAGGAGGCGGGCGATTTGATCATCGCGTTCAGCAAGCAGCCGGAGCGCTGGAACGGGGTGAAGGAACTGAGCGAGTTGGTGGGGGGCAAGGTTCCTGGGCGGGCGAATGATTCGCAAATTACCCTGTTTAAGTCCAACGGGATTGCATCCTGGGACCTCGCGGTGGGGGCGAAGGTGTACGAATTGGCGAAGGAAAAGGGCGTGGGGCGGGCCCTGCCGCTATTTTCTGGAGGTAAGTAGCCGGAAGCGTTATGGCTACTACTGAGAGTGTTGCAGTTAGCTTCGTGCACAGCCAGGAGTGGCTGTGCCACTGGAAGGTACGGACCGGGGACATGGTTGACAGATTGAACCGGGGACGTTCCTGACACTGCAGGGAGTTGGTAGGGCGTGTACAAAGAGACATGCCCTGGAAAGCGAGCAGTGTCGTGGAAGAGCGAATGCGGTTTGTGTTGGAGTA
>DATKPS010000173.1:0-13172 GCA_035524015.1 Candidatus Sulfotelmatobacter sp. | reverse complement strand
CTTTTGCTGGCTTCGGCGCTGCTCTGCCCATTCATCCCCGCGGATGAAGGCATGTGGACTTTCGATAATCCTCCCCTCAAGCAACTTAAGGAAAAGTATAATTTCACTCCCACGCAGCAGTGGCTCGACCATCTGCGCCTGTCTTCTGTGCGTCTCAACGACGGCGGTTCCGGCTCTTTCGTCAGCGCGCATGGCCTGCTGCTCACCAATCATCACGTCGCCCTTGGCCAGCTCCAGAAAAACTCCAGTGCCGAACATGACTATGTCCGCGACGGCTTCTACGCCGCCACCCCCGAAGAAGAAATGAAGTCTCCCGACCTCGAAGTCAACGTTTTGATCTCCATGGAAAATGTCACCGACCGCGTGAACGCCGCCACCAAGGAGGCCAAGACTCCCGAGGAAGAATTCACCAAGCGCCGGGCAGTGATCGCGGCAATCGAAAAGGAAAGCACGGACAAGACCGGTCTCCGCTCCGACGTCATCACGCTGTATTCCGGCGGCGAATACTGGCTGTATCGCTACAAGAAATACACCGACGTGCGCCTGGTCTTTGCCGTCGAGCAGCAGACCGCCTTCTACGGCGGCGACCCGGACAACTTCACTTACCCGCGCTACGACCTCGACATGGCCCTCTTCCGCGTCTATGAAAATGGCAAGCCCATCGACAGCAAGGACTACCTCAAGTGGAATCCGCAAGGCGCCGGCGATGGCGACCTCGTCTTCGTCTCCGGCAATCCCGGCGGCACGGAACGTCTGGTTACCTACGCCTATCTTCAGAATCTTCGCGACAACGTTTTCCCGTACATCGTCACATTTCTGAAAAGCCGCATCGCCACTCTCAAAGACTATTCCGCGCGCGGTCCGGAGCAAGCCCGCCAAGCCGCCACGATGATCTTCGGCTTGGAAAACAGCCGAAAGGTCTTCGAAGGCCGCCGCGATGGTCTCCAAGACAAGAACCTCATGGACAAGAAGCACCAGGAGGACCAAGACTTCCGCAGCAAGGTCGACGCCAATCCTGAATGGAAAAAAGAATATGGCGGCGCGTGGACCATGGAAGAAGAAGCCCTGGCAAAAGAACGGCCGCGCATCAAGCAGCAGTTCTTCCGCAACACGGATTCCCAACTCTCCGCGCTGGCGGTCCAGATCGTCACCTACGTCGCGGAAATCAAAAAGCCCGATGGCGACCGTCTCCCTGGCTTCCACGACTCTCAACTCGATTCGCTGAAGCTCCGGCTGTTTTCCCCCGCGCCCATTTATCCCGAGATGGAAATCGCCCGGATGACCGCCGCGCTCGACCTCGACGTGAAAGAACTCGGACCTGATGATGTTTTCCTCAAAGCTGTTCTCGACGGGCGCACTCCCAAGGACGCGGCCAACTACCTCATCAGCAACACCAAGGTCGGCGACCCCGCTTTCCGCAAAGCGCTCGCCGAAGGCGGCCAATCCGCCGTCGACGCCTCTACCGATCCCATGATCATGATGGCCCGCCGCATCGATCCCATTCGCCGCGAGCAAATCAAATGGTTCGAAGACAATGTGCAAAGCGTGGAACAGCGCTCTGGCGAGCTCCTAGGCAAAGCGCGCTTCGCCGTCTATGGCAAAAATACCTATCCCGACGCCACCTTTACCCTGCGTCTTTCCTATGGCCAAGTCCTCGGCTATCCCATGAACGGCACCATCGCGCCTTACAAAACCACCATGTATGGCCTCTACGATCGCGCTGCCAGCTTCAACAACAAAGTGCCCTTCGATCTGCCGAAGCGCTGGTCCGATGGTCGCGATAAACTCGACCTTGCCACACCCTTCAACTTTGTCACCACCAACGACATCATTGGCGGTAATTCCGGTTCGCCGGTCGTGGACCGCAACGGCGAGATCGTCGGCCTCATTTTCGACGGCAACATCGAATCCCTCGTCGGCGATTTCGTTTACGACTCTTACCAAAATCGCGCCGTCGCCGTGCATACCGCGGCCATGACCGAAGCGATGAAGAAGCTCTACGGCGCCCAAAAGCTGGTGGATGAGCTGCTCGGGAACTAAACTCCGGGCAACTCATCGCTTATCATTTAGAATCGGACCGAAGAGGAGGATTTTTCGTTGATCCGGCGCAGCCTCGCTTTGTCTGTTTTTTTGCTCGCGATGGCCTTTGGCTATCTGCCTGCCCCCGGACTCGCCCAGAATCCTCCTTCTCCTCCTCCCAATCCTCCGGCGCAACCTCCTCCTCCCAAACCCAACACCGATTCCGCTATTCAATCCGCCCCGGACCAGCCCAAATGGGATCCGTTGCGCGCCGATAAAGACGTGCAAGTTGGCAAATACTATATGGATAAAGGCGACTACGACGCTGCCATCGACCGGTTTATGGACGCCACCGATTCCAAACCGGGCTTCGCCATTCCTTTTCGCTATTTAGGGGAGTGCTACGAGAAAAAGGGCCAGAAAAAGCCCGCCGTCAAAGCCTACCAGCGCTATCTCGATCTCTATCCCAAAGCCGAAGACGGCGACAAGATCCGCAAAAAAATCGAAAAGCTCCACAAAGAAATCGATAAACAAAAAGCTTCCGGCCTGTAGCACAGGCTTCAGCCTGTGATCTTTGGAGTACTGCAGGCTTGCTGCCGCTTTCACGGCGCAGCCCACACCGCTCGCTGTGCGCGGGAAAAGAGCTGTCATCCTGAGGCCCGCCTTTGGCCGAAGGATCTCAACCGGTCCGTCCGCCCTGGTGCCCCAGGTTCGCTTTACGTACCTGGGTCTTGGGTTCTCCCGCCCGACCACTCCCAAACGCCCTTCTACCGCGCTAACCCATCCAGAAACTTCCGCGCCACTGTAAAATGTGCAAACCGCTTTTCTTCCGCGCGAAACTCCGGCGAGTGCGATAGCAGCGAGCAACCCGACCTTCTCGTCGGGTGCTTCACGTGCAGCATCTCGTGATACAGCACATACTCCACCACAAATTGTGGAATTCCCGGCCGGTCCATCCGCCGGTTCAACACAATTTGGTTCGGTCCCGGGTCATAGCAGCCAAACTGCCGCCGCCAACTTCGCGTGCTCCATCCAATATGCGGCCGCTCCAGTTTGCCTTCGAAATACTGCTGGTTCAGCCGATCGAACAAAAACGCCAAATCGTGATGCCGTCCCTGCGCCAAGGTCGGCACGCGCCGCACCCGCCGGCTGCGCATGTGATTGATTCGCCCGCGCACGCGGTCGGACCGCGCATACTCCAAATAATGCTGCACCAGCGCCCGCGGCGCTCTCCGCCGGTACAACCGCGAGAGGATCAGCGCCCCCGCGCCTTCCAACACTTCCGCCGGCGCCCGCTTCAGCAAATCCGAAAACCGTACGAGCACCCGCTCTTCGCGCCGGCGAATGGTCAGCACCAGGCTGCTGTACGGATAAAACTCTACTTCAAAATGCGGCGGACGCCCGTGGCAGCCCAGCCGTGTGAATAGCCGTTGCATCAACGCTTCGCCGCCGGGCACTTGCGTGGGATTGCGCCGCCGCCTCAATTCTTCCGCCTCACCGGTGGCGGCGCGGCCTTGGACTTAGCTTTCTCCGCCTCGTTCAACGCGTCCTGCGTTCCTTCGATCGCGTCGTCCAAATTATCTTTATATATTGCCACTTCCTGTCCTTGGCTTTGCAGTTTCTGCAGCACCGTCAGAAACTCCTTCGCCTTCGTGGACATCAGGTCGATAGCCTCCCGGATATTCTCCTGCTTTTCCAGCGAAAGCTGGATCTGATCCGCGGCATCATCCACGCATCCGCCGTACGAATTCATCAAATAGTTCAGCATTTCCCGGTGTTTATTGGGCGACGGATGTTCCAATTCGTATTGGAATTTCTTCAGGCGGTCCTCCGCAAACGTCAGGAACAACTTGACGCGCTCATTCGGGGTCTCCGCATCCCGGATCTTATCCGCCTCCAGATCCGACAAATAATCCTTCTCCGGCCGCTGCGCCCGCGCGGGCCAAGCCGTCAACAGCCAGGCGCCGGCCATCACCAGCAAACTACCCGCCAGAAAATTCCTTCGCCCTCTCATGGTTTCGCCTCCGGCGTCGGCGGCACTTTCACCGGCTCGGGAGTCCGCTTCGGGAACAGCAGCCGAATCAACTCATCGTCCATATCCAGAATGTCCTTATGTACGATTTCCAGCGGAGGATGCACCTCCGGCGGAGCGATCACCAAGGTGTCTTCCACTTCGCGAATGCCCAACCGCGTCTGCAATTCCAGCCGCCGGTAATCGCCGGAATGCTTGTCCGCATCGGGCTCCTGCTTTCTAAGAAGGTCGAAGCACGCCCGCACGTTGTCCCGGTACTTTTCGAACGTAAATCCCACCGTATTGAAATCACCGGAGGCACTGGCCTTCCGCGTCGCTTCAAATTGCGCCTCGGCCAGTCTCTCCAGCGATTTGATCTTGCCGCCGGCGTGGGTCTCCTTGTCGAAATTCTTCTGCAAATCCGCAACCTTGTCGACCCCCAAGCCCGCTCCACAGGTCAGCAGCATCACCCACAATGCCGCCCATACGCCCCCGCTGCCAGCCCAGGTCCTACTTCTTTTTATCCGCCATCTTTTCCAGTACATGAATCCGCTGATTCGCCTGCCACACTTGATCCGGGTTCTTGTTGTCGTCCAGTTCCAAAAATTTGCGATACGCTTCCAGGGCCGGCTGAACCTGAACGAGTTTATCGTAACAAAGCGCCCGGATAAACCATGCCCCCGCTCCCGGTGTTTCCGCCTTCGCTATCACGTCCAGCGTCGCCAGGGCTGCCGGGCAATTTCCGCCCAAGTAGTAAGTCGAACTCAGGTCTTTCCAGTACGTCAGATTGGTTCGGTCCAGTTGCAGTGCGGCCTTCAACTCTTTTTCGGCGTCCGCGAAATCGCGCATTTGTAGATAGGTCCGGCCCAAGCCGCCGTGCAGTGGCGCATCGTTTGGCGCCAGCGCAATCGCTTGCTTCAGCGTAACCACCGCCGCGTCCAGTTTCTTTTGTCCGATCTCGATGTCCGCTTGCAATTTCAGCGATTCCAAGCTCGGTTGCCCGTTATTAGCCTTGGTCATTTCCGCCAGCGCTGCGTCGAACTGTTGCTGCTCCACCAGGAAATGCACCAGCCTCTCGCGGGCGCCGCTATCTTGCGGACGTACCGCCAAATAATCGCGATAGGCATTCGCCGCTTCCGGCTTCTTCTGCTCATCCAGGCTCAGCGCCAATCCCTGCAGCGCTTCCGGCGATTTCGGATCGATTCCCAGCGCTGCGCGGAATTTTTTTTCCGCATCCGCTGCCCGGTTGTGTTTCAGGTAGATGCGCCCCAATTCCGTTAGCGCATCTTCATCCTTCGGATCCAATCGTGCCGCTCCTTCGAACGACTCCGCTGCGCCCTGCCAATCCCCCGTCCGCTCCTCCGCCAGACCTAGCAAATACCGCGGCCGGCTTTGCGACGGCAACAACTCCACCGCCTTCCGCAACGGCTCCGCCGCCGCGCCCGGATCTTTTTCGAGCAGCAAAATTCCCAGATTCAACTGCGCTTCCGTCATTTTCGGATCCAGCGCCACCGCCTTCTCATATTCCGCCCGTGCCGGCTCGGTCTGCTTCAGTGCCGTGTAGGCGTACCCCAGTTGAAAGTGAGCCCACGCCACATCCGGCTTTTCGGCAAGGAATTTCTGTAGCAGTGGAATGGCTGCGTTGTAGTCGTTTTTATCCAGCGCGGCCTGCGCTTCATCCAGCAGGTCGTTCAACGGATTCCGCAGCTTTTGCGTGGAACTTTGCGAGTTTTTCGCCGGCGCGCTTTGTTGTGCCCCGAGTGGCAGCGCCACCAAACAAAACAGACACAGCGCCAGCATTCCCGCAACACACCGCGCGCGTCTCAACTTTCGTTCGATGGCCGTTTTCCCTCTGGTGCTTTATTTCCGTTCTTCTTCCCTTGCCCGTTTCCATTTCCCAGCACGCGCACCAAATATTTTCCCGTGTGCGACTGCCCATTGCGCGCCACTTGTTCCGGTGTGCCTGTCGCTATGATTTTACCGCCTTCTTCCCCGCCCTCCGGCCCCAAATCGATTACCCAATCCGCGGATTTGATTACGTCCAGATTGTGTTCGATCACCAGCAGCGAAGCCCCAGACTCCAGCAACTTCCGAAACGCCGCCAGCAGCTTGGCGATATCGTCGAAATGCAAACCCGTCGTCGGCTCATCCAAAATATAAAGGATGCCCTTATTTTCCGTGCGCGTCAGGTGCGACGCCAATTTCAATCGTTGCGCCTCCCCGCCCGACAGCGTCGTCGCCGACTGCCCCAGCCGCAAATACCCCAGTCCAATCTCGTTCAGCACCCGCAGCTTCGAGGTCACCTTCGGCACATTTACGAAAAACGCCAGCGCCTCCCGCACGGTCATTTCCAACACTTCGTGAACATTCTTCCCGTGATACCGCACATCCAACACGCTGCTTTTGAATCGCTGCCCCCGGCACTCCTCGCAAATCAATTCCACGTCCGCCAGGAACTGCATCTCCACCGTCACGGTGCCGTCGCCCTGACAGGTCTCGCACCGTCCCCCCGGCACATTGAACGAAAAATGCCCCGCCGCAAATCCACGCCGTTTCGCATCCGGCGTTTCCGCGAATATTTCACGGATCGCGTCGAACGCCTTCATGTACGTCGCCGGATTCGACCGCGGCGTCCGGCCAATCGGCGATTGATCCACAATCACCACGTCCGTGACGTTCTCGTCGCCCTCCAGCCGGTCGCAAAACTCTTTGATGCTTCCGCCATTTCGTTTCGCTGCCAGCGCCCGGTACAACACGTTATGCACTAGCGTCGATTTTCCCGAACCGCTCACGCCCGTAATCACCGTCAGCGTACCCAGCGGCAACATCAAATCCAGGTTCTTCAGGTTGTGCAGCGTCGCGCCATACAGGCGCAAGAATTTCCCAGTCGGTTTGTGCCGGTTTGCTGGCACCGGAATCTTCGTTTCCCCGCTCAAATACCGCCCAGTGATCGATTTCGTGTCCGTCAGAATCTCGTCGTACGTGCCCGAGAACAGCAGCTTCCCGCCCAGTTCCCCCGCGCCCGGACCCAAATCCAGCACCCGGTCGGCCGCCTCGATGGTGTCTGGGTCGTGTTCCACGACCAGCACGGTATTCCCCAGATCGCGCAGCGATTTCAGTATGTCGATCAGCCTCTGCGTATCCCGCGGGTGCAATCCAATCGACGGCTCATCCAACACGTACAGCGCTCCCACCAAATGCGACCCCAGCGATGTCGCCAACTGAATCCGCTGCGATTCCCCGCCCGACAACGTCGACGTCAGCCGGTCCAGCGTCAAATAATCCAATCCTACTTCATCCAGAAATTGCAGCCGCGTGCGAATCTCTTGCAGAATCTTGTCCGCCACTTTCGCCTGGCTCTCGGTCAGCTTCAATTCCCCGAAGAACCTCCGCGCCTCTTTCACCGTCAACTTGCACAAGTCGGTGATCGATTTGCCGGTAATCCGCACTGCGCGCGCTTCCGCCCGCAGCCGCGTTCCTCCGCATTCCGGACACGTGGCATAACCACGGTAACGGCTCAAAAACACCCGGACATGCAGCTTGTATTTCTTGCGTTCCAGCCAGTTGAAGAAGCCCTTCACCCCGTCGTACTTGTTTGCCGGATCGCCTTCCAGGATCAAGCGCCGCTGCTCCGCGCTCAAGTGCCGCCACGCCACATTCGTCGGAATCCCTTGGGCCTTCGCCCATTTCCGCGCCTCTTGCATCAACACGCGGTATTTCGGCTTGGTCCACGGCTCGATCGCGCCATCGTCCAGGCTCTTGCTCGCGTCCGGCACCACCAGATTCAAATCGAAGTCGATGGTGTTCCCGAATCCCTGGCAGCGTGGGCATGCCCCATACGGATTATTGAACGAGAACAGCCGCGGCTCCGGCTCCTGGTACAACGTGCCATCGTTCTTGCATTCGAAGCGCTCGTTAAACGTCAGTCGCTCCGCGGGATTTCCCGCCGCGTCCGCCACAAATTCCAGAATCGCTTCCCCGCCGCCTTCGCGGTAGCAAATCTCAATCGAATCCACCAGCCGCGCCCGCGATTCCGCATTCACCGCCAAACGGTCCACCAACACATACACCGGCTTGCTGAAATCCACGTCCAGCAGCGTCTCCGGCGAAGAAAATTCGTGAATTTTTCCCTCTTGATACACGCGGTTGAACCCGCGCTTCTGCAATTCCAGCAATGCCGCCTTCACCGCATCTGTGCCCGGACCGCCCGCCGCTTTTTTCTTCCCCGTTTTCTTCCCCGCGGCAGCCGCCGCCGGCGCCACATTCAGCGTATACAACACATAGAACCTTCGCCCGGGCTTCAGCACCAAAATGCGCGTCGCAATCTCATCCGGCGAATCCCGCCGCACCTCGGCCCCGCACTTGATGCAATAGGTCTGCCCACAGCGCGCAAAAAACAGCCGCAAGTAATCGTAAATTTCCGTGGACGTTGCGACATTCGAACGCGGATTCCGCGTTGAGTTCTTCTGCCGGATCGCCACCGCCGGCGCAATCCCGGAAATTTCGTCCACATCCGGCTTTTCCATGCGCTCCAAAAACTGCCGCGCATACGCCGACAACGATTCCACGTACCGCCGCTGCCCCTCCGCGTACACCGTATCGAAGGCTAGCGACGATTTCCCCGATCCGCTCACGCCCGTAACCACCGTCATAGCGTTATGCGGGATCTCCACCGTTATATTTTTCAGATTGTGTACACGCGCGCCCCGCACCAGCAGCACGTCTTGTTGGGTCGCGTTTGGAGCGATGATTTCGTTCGTAGCCAAGGCCAGCTCAGTCAGCGCGCTCGGCGCACACTGCCTAAACCTTAAATTATAAGGCTCCCCGCCAACTCCGGCAAATCCGCCCTTTTTTGCTTAGATAGAGGCCCTGTTTGCTTGCAGTTGCCCCGTGTCGCCATAGCTTCCACGCGGCAGCGTGATGACCACAATGCACGACACCAACACCAAGACCACCAACACAAAAATGCTTCCTTCCGGGCCGGTGGCTCCTCCGCTCATCAGCGGACTCCCCACCGGATGCGTGGCCAGCAAATGGTGCTGCACCATCAAGCCGCTGTCCGCCACCCCGTATAAGTACGACTGCGCCCAATCCCACGAGGTATGGAAGCCGATGGCCCACCAGAGCGATCCGGTGCGCCACAGGCTCAGGCAAAACACCAAGCTCGCCAGTCCCGCACTTAGCAAGCCGATGGGAGACTCCCCGGCATTCGTTCTGTGCCCCAGCCCGAACAGAATCGACAGCAGCAGCGCCGCCGTCCAAAAACCGAAAGCTTTGTTATGCCCGCTCTTGAACATCCAGGAGTACATCCCCGTAAACCCCCGGCTTAACGTGAAAAGCAGGTAGCCTCGCATCAGATACTCCTCAAGGAAACCCACCATCAGAAAACCTACCAGCCAAATCAGCCCGTAGCGCAGCGCCTCGCCCCCGAACAACAGCCGCTGATCCACTACCAGCAGGCCGCTCTTCCACAGCGTGAACACTAGCAGCGAAAGACACGTCACACCCCAGGCCAAACCACCAAAGAAGTTCGGCACTGCCCGCTTGCCGCCCAAACCGTACACCCCGTTCGGCCGCTTCTCAATCTTCGCCATGATCCACGTGGCCAGCAGCAACACCACGAACGGTAAACCCTCTGCGTACAGCCCGAAGATCGGCGGAATCTCCCCCAGTGCCTGGCCATTCGGCGGCCGAACATGCATCTTGTTCTCAGCCAGCACCAGTCCCCCCAGCAGCGTGCCCAGGATCACCAGGAAGATCAGCAGGCTCCAGCCAGCCCGCAGCCCGTCTGCGCCGATGAAAATCTTGCGAAGCACAGAAGGCCCCGCGGGCACAAGTTGAGCCTCAGGCTGCACAAATCCAGGTTCTCGGGTGGGATCGTTCACAGGCTTCTCCTTGGTATACGGTCTAGATACGGAGTTAGGCCTTCAGATGTTGCATACGTTTGGTGCGGCGTACACCCCGCCCGTTCGGGTCGCGCTCCGTCATTCCAATCCGTTAGGTCTTTCTCTTTTATTCCTGTTCCAGCTTGATGTGCCCGATGCCGCCTTCCACCGTCAGGTGAATCGTGTTCAGCGCCTTCCCATACGCCTCATTTGTGTACTGGTCGTCTTCTTCCTTCAACCCATGCACGTCCACTGATCCCAACCCGCCATGGACCGTGGCCACCACGCCCACATTTTTCGGCAAGCGAATCAGCGCCTCGCCCACTCCGCCGTGAATCTCCGCCTCGAGATCCTTCCCACGCTCGCCCGTTAAATCCACATTGGCTTGCCCCGCGCCGATGTTCAGTTCCAGCCGCGTCAAATCCACATTCGCCAAATTCAAATCGCCACGCCCTGCGCCGACATCCACTTCCAACTCCAGCGGCACTTTATCATTCACCTTCAGCTTCCAGATATTGTCGGAATTGGTCACCAACTGCTTCGCGCTTTCCTGATTGATCGACAGTGTCCCCACGCCATCGGCCACCTCGTAATCCACGGCCGGTGCCACCCACGACGCCCCCTGCGCAAAATCCGCTTCCAGCAACGGCGTCGCTCCGCCCTGGATCTCCAGTTGCCCCGCCGGCATGTGCACGGTCATGCGCACCGCCTTCGCCCCTCCCAATTCCACCACTCGGCTCTCATGCGAACGGTGCCCCGATCCCGCCGATACATGCCACCACTCGTGTTGTTCCAACCCACGGTGATGCCACACCAACAACGACAGAATCAGCAGGAAAACGATCGTCCCTATCGTCGTGCCTACCGGGAACGCCGGCGCATGCTGCGGATCTTTGCTTCTCTGGCCGCGATCCCAGATCATCCCCGCGCCCACCAAGATCAACAGCAGCGGCCAATATTTCCAGATCACCCCCCAAGGCTCAAAATCCGGCATCCACCGCGACAACAGAAATAGCAATCCAATCGCGATCAGCAGCAACGGAAATACCACCGAACTGCGCGGCTTACCATACTCGTCAGGCATGCTTATCCCTTCTCTCCTCTACTACGCATAAAACCTCCCCAATGTTCCACTTGCCTGTCCCTTCGCGGTCATCCTAGGCCCTCTCCTCCCGCCCCGTCAATTCCCTTACCCGCCAGCCCCATGCTACAGTTCGCCTGTAACCGCTCGGTCTGGTTTCCCCTGGCCTCGATAAAACAACCGTCAACCCGAGCGAAGCGAGCGATCTCTTCGATTTCACCGCTGCGCCAAAGAGAGTCTTGGCACCGGGGGTCGGAGCTTCAGCTCCGACATTTCGCAACGGGAATTTTCCGGGGCTTTAGCCCTTGAGGAATTGGTTTCCCGCCGTACAGGAGCACTCCTTCATGCCCCACTTCGACCGCGTCATCTGGGTGGTTCTTGACAGCGTCGGCATCGGCGCCCTTCCCGACGCCGCCGACTACGACGACACCGGCCGCAGCACTCTGGGCCACATCGCCGAGGCGCGCCCCCTGCGTATCCCCAATCTCGTCCAGCTCGGTCTGGCCAATATCGCGCCCCTCAAACATCTTTCCCCGCCCGCCACCCCTCGCGCCTCTTACGGCAAAGGCGCCACCGTTTCTCCCGGCAAAGACACCACCACCGGCCACTGGGAAATGGCCGGCGTTTGGCTCGACCAGGCCTTCCCCGTGTATAAGCACGGCTTTCCTCCCGAGATTATCACTGCCTTTGAAGCGCAGATCGGCCGCAAAACCATTGGCAACAAGCCCGCTTCCGGCACCGAAATTATCAAGGAACTGGGCGAAGAACACGTGCGCACCGGCAAGCCTATCGTCTACACCTCCGGCGACAGCGTCTTCCAGATCGCCGCGCACGAAGACGTCATCCCCATCGCTGAGCTGTACCGCATGTGCGAAATCGCCCGCAAGCTGCTCGACGGCAAGCATCGCGTCGGCCGTGTCATTGCCCGTCCCTTTGCGGGCGCTCCCGGAAATTTCCAACGCACTGCCCGCCGCCACGATTACGCCGTCGATCCCCCAAAACCCATGCTTCTCGACGTGCTCCACGATCGCCACGTCCCTGTCTTCGGCGTCGGCAAAATTCACGACATTTATAATGGCCGTGGCGTCGACGACTACGTCACCACCAAATCTAACCTCGATGGCATGGAAAAACTTTCCGCCGCCGCTCGCGAACGCAAAAACGGCCTGATTTTCTGCAATCTCGTTGATTTCGATATGCTCTACGGCCACCGCAAAGACGTGGAAGGTTTCGCGCGTTCGCTCGAAGAATTCGACGCCGCGCTCACCGATTACCTCCCGCTGCTGACCCCGCGCGACCTTCTTATTCTCACCGCTGACCATGGCTGCGACCCTGACCCCCGCTGGGAAACCACCGACCATTCCCGCGAATACGTCCCCATCCTGGCCTTCACTCCCGCCCAATCCCACGGCAACAATCTAGGCACGCGTTCCACCCTGGCCGACATGGGCCAAACCATCGCCGACAATTTCGCCACCACCATCCCCCACGGCACCTCCTTCCTCCCCCAGCTCCACTGAAATCCCCTCGACCAGTCCCTGCCGCGTTCTCCGTGGGGCGCAGCACGCTGCGCCCCATCTCGGCATTCCCCATGTACCACAGGCTTTACAGTTTGCGGAAAAATGTGTTCGGCACGGGGGGGTCGGAGCTTTAGCTCCGACATAACTGCTTGGCAATCAATTGGGCTTCAGCCGCTGAGGAATTGCTTTTCGACTTTTTCCGCAAGCTGTTCAGCCTGTGTGGTTTCCATTGTTTTTGTAGCCGCCGGTCTTTAGACCGGTATTGCGAGCGCGTCTTACACGCCAGCCGGCAAGACGGAAAGGCTCTCTGCAAAACAGAGCAAGCATGAAAATCGGTATATTAGCCATTCAAGGCGACTTCCAAGCCCACGCCGAAATGTTTCATAAACTCGGCGTCCAAACCGTCGAGGTCCGCACCGTCGCCGATCTCCAGGGCTGTGACGGTCTGGTCCTTCCGGGCGGCGAAAGCACCACGCAACTCCAGTTTCTGCAGGAGGAAGGCCTTTACGACGCAATCCGCCAATATTCCAGCAAAGGCGGGGCAATTTTTGGCACCTGTGCCGGAGCAATTCTTCTTGCCACTAAGGTTAAGAATCCCGCGCAGGAGTCACTAAAGCTCCTGGATATGACCGTTCTCCGCAACGGCTATGGCCGGC
>DATKPS010000172.1:0-5416 GCA_035524015.1 Candidatus Sulfotelmatobacter sp. | reverse complement strand
GGCCATCCATATTTCGCGTGGAGATTGAGTCGTGAGGTTGTAAAAGCGAAGTGCGGAGAGCAGGCAGAGAATGCCTTTGGGGACTTGATAGGATGCTTCCACAAGCGAAGCATGTTCGGTGGGAGAAAAAGCCGGTGACGTGTATAGGCCTCGGGCGATCTTGTCGAGTTGCCCGCGGTGCGCCAGCCGGGTCAGATATGCCCGCGGTATGCCGAGTTTGGCGGCATCGGCAGCGGTGACGATTTGCCGCTTGGCGGCGAGATTGCGGAGTTTGTCGGCTTTGGATTTGGGCATAGCGACGGCTCGGCACTATTGTATCAAGTCCTCGGCAGATGTAAATAAGTGCCTAGCCATTGTGACACCACTCATTTGGGCAGCCCTAGGCGGAAGGAGAGTGAGCAGGCGTTCTAGGTGTGCAATCAGGTGCAACGGTCTAGGGAACCGTTGTTTGGTCGCGAGAGAGGGGTTCCAGTATTCGCTAATACCAGTGTGGGGCAGATCAACGAATAGCCGACAATTCATCCAAGTCCCTGCAGCCACCGCTCGTGCAATATGCAAGATCACTTCGACGCGGCAACCGGCTTCACTTGCTCGTATGCCGGATTTCTCCATAGCGGGCTGCGATGCTCCAGAATATCAGAGGTAACCTGCGCCACCTCGTCGCCGTAGTATTTCGCAACGACGTGTAGTGCTAGATCGATGCCCGAGGTCAAGCCGCCCGCGGTGGCGATTTTGCCATTCTCCACGTAGCGGGTTCCACTGACGAAGTGCACAGCGGGATATTGCTTCTGCATGCTTTGCAGAAAATAATGATGCGTGGTGGCAGTTTTGCCGTCGAGCAATCCATACTGCGCCAGTACCTCAGCACCAGTGCACACCGACATGGTCTCATCGGCAGTGGCCGAATTAGCCAATAGCCACGCTTTCTGGGCCACGCTGCGTCCGCGTTGCGCGGGGATTACAATAACCTGCGGTTTAGGCGCATTGTCAAAAGTGTAGTTGGGTACGATGGTGAGTCCATTGGCGTCCACCGGCTTCAACGAATCGGATACGGTGTACGTGTTGAACGGCATTACCATGTCATCGCCATCCGCTTCATGCCACGGCTTGCCTTTGGTTGTAAGCATGGCGCCACGGAAGACCTCCCACGGGCCCGCGATATCCATGACATCCGCACCCTCCGAAATCAGGACCGCTACATTGATCTTGCCCGAAGCTGGCGGCTTCAGCGAACCGGTTTGCAGGGTAGAAGATGGCGGATTGTTGGGGGCCTGCGCGTGACTCACGGGGGCCAGCAGGTCGAGCATTCCCACGGTCACCGCGGCCATCCAGAGTCCGTTAGCTCTGCTTCGCATGGAGTCCTCCTGAAAAACTGCTTGCAATAGGCAAGACGATAACGCCGAAGCGAGAACGTCCCAAATGACATTCATCCGGCACTTCAGGACATATTTTGCTAGAGTGGGGTAAGTCCCAAATCGCCGGATGAATGTCGTTCCAGACACACAGTCGTCTGGCTAATTTAGTGAGACGAACAGCGTGAGACCCAAACACATTGTCATTGTGGGATACGACGACCTCGCCACCCTCGACCTGGCGGGGCCGCTGGAGGCGTTCAGTAGCGCATCTCTTGAGGACTCGAGCGGTAACCCACAGCCCTGCTACAAGGTCACGATTGCCGCGTTGAGCGCAAAGACCTTCCGCTCAAAGTCCGGGTTGCGCATAACCGCCACCTGCTTCCTAAGCTCCTTGCGCCACATAGACACACTTCTCATTCCTGGTGGTCCTGGCATACGCCTCTCCTCCGCTGGCCCCAAGCTGGCGGATTGGATCAGCCGTCGGGCCAACGGCATTCGCCGAATTGTTTCGGTGTGCACCGGCGTTTACGCAATCGCGCCAACCGGACTGCTTGACGGGCGACGAGTGACGACGCACTGGAAGTTCGCCGCCGAGTTGGCCGGCCGTTTTCCCGCGTTGAGGGTTGATGCCAATGCGCTCTACATTCGAGATGGCAAGTTCTACACCTCGGCGGGGATCACCGCCGGGATCGATCTTTCTTTGTCATTAATCGAAGAAGACTTTGGACCCCGAGTTGCGCTTGCCGTCGCCCGCGAACTGGTGGTCTACATGAAGCGACCCGGAGGACAAGAGCAGTTTTCCGAGCCGTTGAAGTTTCAGGTTGCTACGACGAGCCGCTTCGCCGATCTGGCGACATGGATGCTGGGACGCCTCAACAAAGATCTTTCCGTTGAAGCAATGGCAGAACAGACCAGTCTCTGCCCGCGGCAGTTCTCCCGCCGATTCAGGTTGGAGTTCAACAGTAGTCCCGCCGCATTTGTGCAGCGTCTCCGGCTGGACGAGGCACGCAAACGACTATCTGACCCTGGCTCTAGTGTGAAGCGCGTCGCCGAATCAGTTGGTTTTCACGATCCCGACAGTTTTCGCCGTGCATTCATGCATCGGTTCGGCGTTCCGCCTGCTCACTATCGCAGCCGTTTTGTAGCTGGCGCGGAGAGCTAGCTACTTTAAGTGGGCGCTGCAGGCCAGAATAGTTTTGTTTCTGTTGCCCGCAAAGATTCATCAGTTGGCGGTGACAAGTCTGCTTCTGGGAAATGACTCAGCATTGCGGAAGTGGGACGAACTTTACCGAGGGAGCTCTTCAATCAGGACCGATCGAGACATGGTGAAATGATCGACGTAATATGTTTCTTCGGAAAGAGACGGCATGATTACACAAAAACTAAGGGTTCACGGGTTCGGGATTTCACTGGATGGCTACAGCGCTGGCCCGAATCAGAGCCTCGATCATCCTCTTGGCGTTGGCGGCACAAGCCTGATGGAATGGTTTTCCCGACGCGCACGTTCCAGAGGATGCACAACCGCGATTCCCGCAGCACAGCGGGACTCGTGAATGTGCCGGACCGACTGTTCGCTGAGGAAGATGGCGACGCGGGTATTGACAATGACTTCGCCGCTCGTGGGTTTGAGAATATCGGTGCGTGGATAATGGGACGTAACATGTTCGGCCCCATCCGCGGCGCATGGGCGGATGACAACTGGAAGGGCTGGTGGGGTGACAATCCGCCCTTTCATTGCGATGTGTTTGTGCTGACGCATCATTTCCGAGCACCGCTGACTATGGAAGGCGGCACCACGTTTCGTTTCGTCACGGATGGAATCCAACCCGCAGTGAAACAGGCCCGTGCCGCAGCCAACGGCAAGGACGTACGGGTCGGCGGTGGGGTCGCAACCGTTCGAGCATTCTTGCAAGCACGTTTGTTGGACGAATTGCACCTCGCACAGTCGCCAGTCCTGCTCGGCTTCGGAGAATCTTTGTTCACCAGGCTTGATCTGCCATCGCTCGGCTACCATTG
The DNA here is from genome assembly GCA_035524015.1 of Candidatus Sulfotelmatobacter sp. GTDB lineage: Bacteria > Acidobacteriota > Terriglobia > Acidiferrales > UBA7541 > Acidiferrum. Next base: position 2,045 of record DATKPS010000172.1, on the reverse strand, counting down.
TGTCGAGCGCGTTCCTTCAACCAAGACCACTCACATTGTGTTGGCACGGTCCTAAGCTGCACTACGCAGCGTGGCGCCTATCATTGGCTAGTTCCTGGTCCCGCTGATCGTCTCCCGCTTCTCAGGAAAGAAAAGGTTCTGCGCCAAGACCACCCAGCAATGCAGACTACTGCCTACGCACCCACCCGTTTCCGACTCGTGCCATACCTTTGATAGGCACAGTGCGGACTCTCCCTAGGAGAAGTCCTCAACCCGTTCAGAGACCATTCAGGTTGACGCGGAGTTCACCAACAAGTTATTTACGGTGCATTGATGCAAATCGCGGGTTCCGACAGAGTGCACTGAACCACGGCGGCCCAGTTCAAAAAGGAGCGCTTTATGTCTCTTATTCAAATGTTGATTATAGGCGGTTGGTGTAGCACGGGAGCCCTGATCGGATTCCATGCCCTGAAGGAATCGGGCACGTTTCTTAAGATGCGCGTGCGTCTCGCCGAGTGGCTGCTGAGTTCCCAACCAACGAATTCTCGTCAGGCTAGTCTATCTTAGGCTATACGGAGCGATTTGATATTCGATTCTCACCTTGGGCAGCCCTGCGTCAACCTTCTGAACCCCTCACCGGGGCGCAGAGCCTCTGAACCCGCAGGGCTGCTCTCCCGAGTCGGCATATTAATGGGGGGCTGTGAACTCCAGGGCACCGTTTATCAGAACTCGCCGGGACAGTGATGAACGGTCAGACGTGACTCTGCCCTATGGTGGATGAGCGTTACTTGTATCAAAAGGTCCCGCCAAAGGTCCTTGTCAACGTCAAGCGCACCTGGAAGGGCTCGGTGGGGTGCATAACGTCTCCGAATGCTGCGGCATCGGTTGGCGTTATGCGGTAGATATAAGCGTAGTCGATGTCATGATCGTAGCGGTTAAACAAATTCAACAATTGAGCCGAAAGCTTCCATTTCTTGTTGAAGTGATAACCGACCTCCGCGTTGACCAAGATCGTTGAACTGGATTGATAAATTGCGTCGGAAGTCAAATTGCGTGGGCCAAAAGCGCGCAGGCGCAAACTCCCCCAAAATCCTTTATAGCTCTGCACGGTGGCGCCTGCGGATAGCACGATCCCAACGGCTTCGGGTACCCATCGACCACCGGGGCCTTGCACAGGATAGTGGCCAGGCACGTTGGTGTACGCGGCGTCATCCGGGTCGACTTCGGTAAAAAGAGCCTTAGAATCGGCGAAATCTAGATCGAAAGCGACGTTCTTGAACGGCGTATAGTAATTTGCCCATTCGATGCCGTAGCGATTGCTGGGGGATGTAGAAGGAACCGTGGCTCCGGTATCGCCGTCCTGCTGTAGTTCAGATTCACTGTGTAGATACCAGAGCGAAAGAGTGCTTTGCAGATGGGGGACAGCGAGGGTACGCACGCCGACTTCCGCACCTTTGGTCTGAACTAGGGGGCTAATTGGGGTGGTGGGAGTTGGAAAAGGAAAGTCGGGCGAAATCGGTTCCATCCTTTGTGTTGCACCGCGCACGTCGTTGCTGTGAAAACTGAATCCACCCTGTACATAGAATTCCGTGTTGGACCATGGGCCGAAAATCAAACTCCCTTTGGGGCTGGGCAGAAACTTGCTGACCGAACCGGAATTGAGCTCGGCAAAGTTGATTACCGGAGCGCCAGGTAATTCTGAGGCAGTGTAAGATGGAGTTAGATTTGTGTTGGAATAGATTGCGTCGTCTCCGCGGAAGGCCAGGACGGAGCGGATTTTTTCCGTCCACTGGGTTTTATTTTCTAAATAAAAACTGACTATCGTGTCCGTGAACCGATTCACATCCGTCGACGCAGGCAGCACCGCAACCAGATCCGGATTGCTCTCGCACGCGGGGATCGGTTCGTCATTGCAGGCGTTGATGTCATTCTTGTCCGTGCGCATGCGGTTTTCCGTCCGGTAAAGACCGTTATTGACCCATTCGTTGCGCAACTGCACGCCGAAGGTATTTTCCATCTTGCGGTCGAACCAATGGTTGAACATCGTGTGGGCTGCCGCAAAACCG
>DATKPS010000171.1:0-6476 GCA_035524015.1 Candidatus Sulfotelmatobacter sp. | reverse complement strand
AGATACGCGGTCCACAACACATCGGCCCACACCGTCGCCAACATCAGCAGCCCCAGCGACACTCGCGGTGCCATCCGCTTCAGTCCGAACCCCACGCCAAAGTGCCCTATGAACATTGCTTACCCAATTTTTGTCCTTCAGTGGTCTCACAGGCGTGGGAAGAAGAAAAAAACTGCGGAGAAGGCCCATGGACGGAGCAGCGGAGCGGGGTACACGCCGCCAGCACTTGGACGGCGGCGCCTGCGCACCGGTTTCAGTTTTTTGTAGCAGCGGCCCGACGCCGCTGTTCGCCGTTTCTTTGGTCTGTGGGCTTTCCCTGACTCCGGAGATAGAGGAAAAAATATTTGGACGGGACTTCAGGAGCCGCATCAGTGGCTGATCTGCACCTGATACGCGATCACCGTGCCAGACTCATCGCGGATCGGCTCAATTTTTCCGATCGAGAAGCGCCCATCGCGCAGCGCCGGGCTGGCTTTTTGCAGCGCGTTATGCAGGTCATTCTGCAATGCGGGCGTCCGTTCAGGCGGCGCCAGCACCCGCGCGTCCACTTTGTAAATCTCGGTCTCCCCGGACTTCGAGATCCGCTCCACTTGCGTGGAATTCAGTGGCATGCCGACTTGTGGCTGGTCCTGAAACCACCGCATCGGCGTCAGCAGCACAAACACCAGAATCAGTCCCACGGCCACATCGTATTGCCACGTGCCCCGCTCGTAGGACCAAAAAAACGTGCGATTCAGTATTTTACCCGGACCTGGCATCTCAATCCGCCGGAATGCCGTCCACGATGATGCCATCGCGCATGTGCACGACGCGATCAAAATACACGGTGGCCTCGGGGTTGTGCGTGATCATCACAATCGTTTGCCCAAGGTCTTTGTTCAGGCGCCGAAGCATTTCAAGCACGACTTCAGAATTTTTCGTGTCCAGGTTGCCGGTAGGTTCGTCGGCCAACAGTATTTTCGGCTCGTTGATGATCGCTCGTGCAATGGCTACGCGCTGTTGTTCCCCGCCCGACATTTCCGCGGGCCGGTGGTCGAGGCGGCCTTCCAGCCCCAGCATTTTCGTAACCACGTCAAAGCGGTGCGGGTCGAATCCGTCCCCATGAATGTATTGCGCTATCGCGATATTTCCGCGGGCGGTCAGCGCCGGCAGCAGATTGAAGCGCTGAAATACAAATCCAATTTTGTGCCGCCGCAGTTTCGTGCGGTCGGCATCGCTCATGCTCGAAAGGTCGTTGCCGTCCACAAATACTTTTCCGCGGGAAGCCTGCGCCAGCCCGCCAATCACGTACAGCAGCGAGGATTTGCCGCAGCCCGAGGGGCCCATCACCGCTACCGATTCTCCCGGTAGCACGTCAAAATTGACCCCGCGCAGGGCCGGAACTTCGACTTGTCCGGCGTGATACAGCTTCCACAGATTCTCGGTTTTAAGTATCGGCTCCAAAGTCTTCAGCTCAGGTTCCGTCAGTTCGTTCGTCTGTGAATGTATTTTAACCGTGATTGACATAGGTGACTAGGCTGCCGAACTCCTTTTCATTCGTATGAAAGCGCCTGTACCGCGTCTTTGCGGCTGGCCAGCCATGCGGGATAACTGGCTCCAAACAACGCACCCACAAGCGCGATCAGGCCGGCCCGGACAATCCACCCGGGAGTGATTAAAACCGAAAGCGTCGGGAAAATGGCGAGAAACCCTGCGCGAACAAGGTAACTCAGACCAATGCCCGCGGCAATACCGAGGAAGCACAGCAACACCGTTTCCGTCAGCAGCGCCCGGACGATCAGCAGCTTGCTGGCCCCCAGCGATTTCAGCACCCCAATATCCCGGGTGCGCTCCAGCACCGTGGTGTACATCGTCAGAAATATCACCAGCAGCCCGATGGCAACCGCCAGCGCGATCATGGCGTTGATGAACGTCTGCAGGCCGGGAATGTTCGCAGAGGTCATCAAGCTCATGAAATCCTTCAGCGGGCGCACCGGGTGATTAGGAAGCAGCGCTTCGATTTCGCGCATCACGTCTTCGGTGTGTTCGGGGCGCGTGCACTTTACGAGGAATATGGAAGCTTTATCCCGCGCGCCGACCAGTTCCTGCAGCGTCGTGATCGGCACGAACAAGCGGCCTCCCTTGCCATGTTCGACGATGCCCGCCACCGTCCAATCGTGATTAAACAATCGAAACGTGCTGCCTACCGACAAGTGCTTCGATTTAGCCGCCCAATCGTCCACCAACAAATCGTTGGGCCCTTCCATGTCATGCCCTGCCAGAAATACAAATCCTCCGGAAACCGCTCGGAACGATTCGGGATCAATCCCGTACACCACGTCCACGCCACCTGATGAGTTGAACTGCAGCAACGCCGGCGCCACCGACTGCACGTATTTCAATTCCTCAAGCTTTTCCGCGATCTTGATGGGCATCGGTGAACCGCTAAACCCTATCAGGATTTGCGCGGCGGGCGCCTGCACCATAATGTCCGCCCCGATCCCCTCGATCCGCTTGGCCGTCTCCTGCAGCATCCCGGAGGTGAGACCGACAATCACGACCACCAGCATGATTTCCACCGCAATCGCCAGCACCCCAATCAGCGTGCGCACCGGCCGGTGAAACAGGTTACGGAACACCAACTGGCCCATCATGGCTTGCTTTCCTCCGCCGCATCGCTCAAGTGCACGATTTCCGCCCCAGCCGGGGGTTGCAGTTGGAAATCGTCTGCCGGCAGATTTTCATTTACCGTGATCTTGCTAATGGTCATCTCCAGCCGATACTCGTCATGCGGGCGATCGATTCGGACCGAACGCGGATAGTTGCTGAACCTCGACGAGGGATTATCCACCGGCTGCCAATCCGCGTAACGTACATCCGACAACAAAACACCCTTGGGCCCGTACGTCTCAAATCGCGCAAAGTGCAAATCGGCCCGATCGAACCAGATTTTGTGCAGAATTTCCGCCTGGTACCCTCCGCGCAACACCGTCAGGATATAGTAGCGCGCCGCTTCGTCGTTGAACTCCTCAAACAGCGTTACCTCTTCCTTGTGAATCCCCGGCCACAGCAGCGCGTTGACCAGATGCTGCGGGCGCAGATTTTCGATGGGTTTTGAACTCGGATGGTTCAGCGACACCGGCCCGATCAGAAATTTGTTCTTCGAAGGAATCGACACTTCGAATTCCTTCCCGTTACTGGCCATATCAAAAACCGTTGTGCCTACGATCGGCACCTGGCCGATCATCCGCATGTTGTACGGACGCGACGCCATCACAAATGCTTTCACCTCGTGGTACTCGTTGATCACTCCAGTGTATTCGGACCCGGCCACCGGTTTCAGTTCCACCGTCGCGTTCACAGACTGCAGACCCTCCGCCAGTGCGTTGTAGCGCTCGAGGATTTGTTCCTGCGACGCTTCCAGCGCCACCGGGCGCGCCGCCGCCGGCACCGTGGTCGTTTTCTTCACCGCGCCACGCCCGCCACAGCCGCTGGCAATCGCCGACAGTGTCAGACAGACCATACAAGTTCGCACGCGATTCATGGACAATACTGTGTTCCCAGACCCAAGTAGCAATTGAACCGCCACGGTAAGCGCCGGTAGGCGCAAGGCAGAGCCGTATGTCGCGATTTTGGCGTAAGACGGGGCGCTAATTGCACGCCCACAGGCCGCGGTCGCAAGCTCACTTCCGCGCAACTGATCTAGATAGTCCCGGTGGCTCTACCCCTCTATTTTAGCGTATTTCCGGGATTTCGCGAATTATTGGGGGCGAGCCATGTACACATCGTAAGCCTGCAACGCTGGCCGCACCCGGCGGATAATCTCGCTGGGCCACAGCGATTCGCTGAGCACTGTGACCCATCCGTCGCTGGGTTCGCAAATAGCACAACAGCTGTAACGAGAATACGCAGGCTGGTAGGCGTCCAAGCCCCGATGCGAAAGCTCGTTTTCCAGCTCCGCGTCCTCGTTGGCCGCTGCAGTCCCCACGCGCACACCGAAAGTCTCCGCCTCAAAACGGCTTACCAGCAGGCGCATCAACTCTTTCGAAGGCTGCGGTATTACCACGCAGCGAGCCGCGGCTTCGCGGATAACGATGGAGTGAGCAGCGGCAAAATCGCGCACGCGATCCAGATGACTGAAGAAGTCCACGACGTACGGCTCGGCCCCCGCCAAAGCAACTATTACGTGCGACCAGATCGCCGCGGCTTCCTCCCCGCGCAGCGGCTCCCGGCTCTCCGTCTCGATCAATTCCAGCCCCACGGCTTTGACGCCCGGACCCAGGTCCATCGCCTGAACATCCAGGGAATACGGCGGAAGATCCGGAGCAGCGTTTTCAGCATCCATGATTATTCTTCGTCGGGTTCCAGATCGATGTCCCCGAATTTCTGGCGAAACTCCGGCGAGGCTTTGCGTACTTCCAGCCAATTGAAAAACGCGTCCGGCGTTTCCAGCCAGATCCGGAACCATTCCCCAATTTCCCTTTTTTCGTCCCGCTTTTTCGCCTCGACTTTGCGGTTGTGCGAAATCATTTCTGCCCGTCGTTTACCCAGCCGCGCTATTTCCAGCACGCGTTCCACCGCTGCTCTCTCTCCATGCGCTTGGAAACGCCGCAGCAGTTCGTCCAATCGCGTCAGGCTCACTTGCGCGTCCTGCAGCGTTTTGAAATGCAGTATGTCTTCGAATTCTTCCTCGAACCGTTCCTCGGCTTCTTCCCGTTCGCTCAGTTGCACTTTCCAGCCCATCCCTTGCAGCACATCCGAAATGTAATCGTTGTTCGATTTGCCCTCTTCGCCGTGATCCGCTATCAGTTTGCGCCGCAGTTGATCGATCTCCGCACTGCTCCATTTCTGGTGGCCGAGCTGCCGCGCGGCTTCGAGTATCATCTCTTTTTTTGTATTCGACCCGTCGGTCATCGTTTGCCTTTGTGCGCTGAGCCCGCGGTGGCTGGGTGAGGCGTCTCGGTCACCGGTGGATCGGCGGCTTCGCCATTCAGCAGACGGTGATATTTGGCCACATTTTGGTTGTGTTCCGCCAGTGTCGCCGCAAAGAAATGGCCCCCCTGGGTATTAGCGACAAAATACAAATAATCCGTGGGTGCCGGCGAGAGCGCCGCCCGAATTGACGTTTCTCCCGGATTGCCTATCGGTCCCGGTGGCAGCCCGGCGTGCACGTAGGTGTTGTACGGAGAATCGTACTGCAAATCCTTAGTGGTAAGTGGATGGCGATAGTTAATCATCTGTTTCAGCGCGTATATCACCGTCGGATCGCATTGCAACAGCATGTTTTTCCGCAATCGATTCGTATACACGCCGGCAACCAGCGGCCGCTCTTGCGGCTTTGGCGTTTCGGCCTCCACAATCGATGCCAGCGTGATAACTCCCAGCAGGGGCGTGCCCGGTGTTTGCGGATCCAGTCGATCCGGCGCGATCTGTTGCATGGCCTCCCGGAATTTGCCCACCATCATCTTGGTAAGATCCGAAGCAGTCGCCAGGGTTGGAAGATTGTAGGTGGCCGGGAATAGAAATCCTTCCAGCGTTTTGGCTCCAGGAGCAATATCCTGAATTTGCGATGCATCGTTCGCCGCCCTTAGAAAATCGTCCGTCCTCATGTATCCCGCCGCCCACAGATTATTGGCGATATCGAAAATCGTGTCCCCTTCATGGACTGTAAACGGTCGCTGATAGATTTCGCCGTTGGCAATCTTCCAGTAGACGTCTCTTCCGCTGAGCGGATGATCGAACAGGTACTCTCCCGCCTGCAAGGACCGTCGCGGATGACGTCGCGCGTACAGTTCGAAAGCGATCGCGCTGCGAATAATACCTTTGTTTTTGAGCAAACGTGCCACGGAGCGTTGCGACACGCCGCGCGGAATTTCCACATACACACCCTGCGGGGGAATGTGCCCCCAGGGCGTCTCGATAGCGACCCAAAGATCGGCGGCCACGACACCAGTGATGAGCACCAGCAATAGCAGAACGGTAAGAAACGCCTTCACGCTAACCAGACTCCTCGGACTTCGCGGTATGAGCCAGATACTCCCGCAAAATCACCATCGCGGCAACCGCGTCGACCGTATACTTGCCGTCAGAGATACGGGTGCTCTTTTGGCGTCCGTCGTGCGTATCCACGTGCGTGATGCGCCGCCCCATTTCTTCTTCCAGAAGGCGCTCCGCTTCCCAACTCGTTAACCGCTCATCCACCAGCTCCACCGGCAGGCCCAGCTGTTTACGCACGCGTTCCGCGAAGCGCCCAGCTTCTTCCGCCATTTCCCCCCGAGTGCCGTCAAGCCGGAGCGGGTGCCCAACCACAATCTGCTTGACCTGATGATCGCGCGCAAATTCCCGCAGCCGCCGCATGTCTTCATTGCGATTGATACGTTCCAGCGTGGTGTACGGCTCGGCGATCCGCGCCGCAAAATCCGCCAGCGCCAACCCCATTTTTCGTCGGCCGTAGTCGATAGCCAGAATTTTCGCGCTTGCCACAGCAGGAACCGGCA
>DATKPS010000170.1:0-20888 GCA_035524015.1 Candidatus Sulfotelmatobacter sp. | reverse complement strand
GACTCGGTTTGGCCGGGTTTCCGCGGCGGTATATAGTGGAGATTGGTTCGATCCAGTCGTGAACCAACCAATTTCAAAAGCGAAGAAATCTTAAGGACTAAGCTGGCAGATGGCCGCAGACGTCAACAAGAATCTCGAGCGCGCGAAGAAGTTTCTCGAGAAAAACCGTATGGAAGACGCCATCGAAGCCTATCTGGCAGTCATTCAGGAGGCTCCCCAGAACGTCGAGGCCGCGCAGATGTTGGGCGATCTTTACACCCGCCTGGAGCATCCCGACCGTGCCGCGGTCTATTACGGGCACTTGTTCGAGTTGTTGGTAGATCCACGTGACGAATCCAAAGCCATGGCGATTTACAATCGCTTCCTGCGCAACTCGATCACGCCGCAACCCCCCGAGCGCATTGCCCGCTACGCCTTCCTGCAACAGAAGCAGAATCATCCCGAAGAGGCGATCGATCAATACATCAAAGCAGCGGAACTATTCGGGCAAGCGAATCGCATGGAAGACGCGTTGTTCTGCTGGGAACGTACGGCGCAACTGGAGCCCGATAACCTGCAACGCCAGCTGAAGGTTGCGGAGATCGCCGCACAACTGGGCAAAAACGCGTTGGCGGCTCGCTCGTTCCTACGCGCGGGCACATTGGCGGCTGCAGCCGGAACACCTCAGGAAGCCATAAAGTTTCTGGGACGCGCGTATGCGTTGGCGCCGCAAGAGCGCGGGGTAGCCCTCCTTTATGCGGAAGCCAAGTTGCGGAATGGAGAAGCGGCGGAAGCCGCGGCCCTGCTGGAACCGTTTGCGGCCAACGAAAGCGACACGGCGTTTCTCGAGACTTTCGCCGACGCGCTGCACCAAGCGGGACAACTCGATCGTGCCCGCAGCATCCTCGAACGCTTGTTGCGCGAGAAGAACGAAGGCATAACCCGGTTGTTTGGGCTGGCTGACGCATTTGCCGAGGGCGCGCAGGACAACAAGTCCGTGGAAATTCTGCTGACGGTGAAGCGCAGAATGTTCGCTGACAAAAAGCAGCACGAATTCACCACGCAGGTGGAAGAGCTAGGAGCCAAGCACCCCGAGTCGTTGCCAATTTTGGAGTTTTGGGCGGCGCTGTACAACGAATTGAACCGCGAATCTCAATATTTTGAGGTGCTGATTCGCCTCTTTGACGCCAATTTCAATTCCGGGAATTTTGTGAAGTCCAGCGAAGTATTGGAGCGCCTGGTTGATATCGACTCTTATGATTACCGCAACCAACAACGGCTCGAACAATTACGTGGACGGGTAGAGGAAGGCTTTCTGCGAAGGATTGCCAGCCGCATGGCCAAGACCGCTACGACCACCCAGAATCCAGCCACTCCGCCGAAGACGGTTGCCAGCCACGAGATGGCCGCGGAAACGCCGGTCACGGAAGAAGGGAAAAAACTGCAGGCTCTGGAAGACTTGATCGTGCAGACCGAGATTTTTCTGCAATATTCCTTGCAAAGCAAGGCGGTCGAACGGCTGCAAAAGATTGCCGCCATGTTTCCAGGTGAGGAAGACCGCAACCCGCGTCTGGCAGGGCTATATCAGATGGCGAATTGGTGGCCTAAGGCGCAAACGAAACCCGAAGGTTCTCCAAAGATAGTCAGCGTACCCGTGGTTGAAGCGCAGCCGACGCCTCCAACCGGACGCACCGGAACGTACACGGCCGACACGTTGCGCGACCTGACGAAGATTTCCGAGATCAATCAGAAGACCTTCCGGCAGCAGACACCGCGCGCCATGTTGAATACCACCGTGACGGAGGTCGGCACCTATCTGAAGGCTGCGCGGACGCTGGCGGTGATCGGAGCGCCCGGACGCCCGCCGGAAATGGCCGCAGAATATTGCGCTCCCGGGTTGAAGCCGGCCCCCGGGTCGCAGGTCGTGCTGTTGCTGGCGCAGATGGAAAAGGCGGTGCCCGACGAGTTGGGCGGAATGGTCGTCGACGCAACGGAAGGATCGATCTTGTCGGAACTGGGGCTGGCGACGGCGTTGGGCGTAACCATTACCGACAAGGAAACGCAGTCGCCCGCGGCTATGCTGATTGTCGGGCAAAGCACGCCGCACAAATGGAAGCCGAACCAAACCTATTTTTTGCAGGCGATCGGCGACCAGATGATGATGAGTGTGAGCCACACGCGGTTGCGCACGCTGGTGCGACGTATGGGCGTTTCCGACGACCGCACCGGATTGATGAGCCGCAGTTCTTATGTAGGCTGCTTGTTGAACGAAGCGGACCGCGCACGTACGCAGGGCACCGCGCTTTCCTTGGCGATTCTGCAAATTGATCGTGGCTCGGAAATGCTGCGGCAACAAGGAGAAGCGCCGCTGGAAAGATTCCTGGAACAATTGGCACGCTCACTGCAGCCAATGGTGCGGCAAAATGACATGGCCGTGAAATACACTTCGTGGGCGCTGGCGTTCATTTTGCCGGACACGAATACCACCGGAGCGCAGAATCTGGTCGAAAAATTGCGCCGAGCCGCGGCGGGCGTGCGTCCCCCGTGGGATTCCACGCAGATAACCCTGAGCGCTGGAATCGTTGAGGCGGCGGCTCGCCAGGATTACGAAAGCGAAGACATCGTAACGGATTTGATCAACCGGGCGGAATTCACCATCGAAGAGGCGCGCAAACTCGGTGGTGATACAGTAGTGGTGGCTGAGGCGGCGAAGCAGTGAGGCAGGCCGTGGCGGCCACGAAGGATCCGCTGAACCAGCGCGACTTTCCCAGACCCTTTCGCATCTAACTTCAGACTCATTAACAGCGAGGACGATTATGTTTCCGACAGATGTGGTGATTGTTGCGGGCGCGCGTACCCCCATGGCGCGCTACACCGGCGTTTTTTCTGATGTGTCGGCAATTGAATTGGGAGCGCACGCAGCCAAGGCTGCGGTGGATCGCTCGGGTGTTGACCCTCAGGAGTTTGACCACGTGGTGTTTGGCAATGTGCTGCAGACGAGTGCGGACGCCATCTATGGTGCGCGCCACGTTGGCCTCAAGGCCGGACTTAAAATGGAAACGCCGGCGGTGACGGTGAATCGCTTGTGCGGTTCAGGGATTGAAGCCATCGCGCAGGCTGCACAGCGGTTGTTGTTGGGCGAAGCGACCATGGTGGTGGCCGGCGGTATGGAGAATATGACGCAAGCTCCCTTTGTGATTCGCGGCGCGCGAAATGGGCTGAAGCTGGGAAGCGGCGTTCTGGAGGATTTTCTCTTCGTCGGTCTCACCGATTCCTATTGCGGATTGCCAATGGCTGTCACAGCAGAAAAGTTGGCAGCGCAGGCAGGGATTACCCGGGCAGATGCTGACGCCTACGCGCTGCGTAGCCAACAAGCTGCCGACGCCGCTGCCAAGGCGTGCCGGTTGAAGGAAGAAATCGTTCCGGTGGAGGTGAAGCAAGGCAAGAAGTCGATCCTGGTCAGTGAAGACGATCACCGCCGGCCGGAGACGACCCTGGAGACGCTTGCGAAATTGCCACCGTCCTTTCAAAAGGACGGCATTGTCACTGCGGGTAATGCCAGTGGAATTGTCGACGGAGCCGCAGCGGTGGTGGTGACCCGCGAGAAAACGGCCAAGGAACGCGGACTGAATCCGATAGCGAGGATTGTGTCGTGGGCCGCCGTGGGTGTCGATCCCAGCATCATGGGTATTGGTCCGGTGCCTGCGACACGCAAGGCGCTGCAACTGGCCGGACTGAAATTGGAGCAGATCGATCGCATCGAAGTGAACGAAGCGTTTGCGGCGCAGTATCTCGCGGTAGAAAAGGAACTCGGATTGTCTCGAGACAAAACCAACATAAATGGGGGTGCGATTGCCCTCGGCCACCCATTGGCGGCTTCTGGGACGCGCCTGGTAATCACGGTTATAAATGAATTACGCCGCAACGGCCTGAAATACGGCCTGGCAACGGCGTGCATCGGTGGTGGCCAGGGGATCGCCATGATCGTTGAAGCACTCGAAACCAGGAACCACTAAACTCGCACGGACTGCGCCAAACGCGATGGCCGCGGCTTTCACACGAGTCGCCCGTCTTTGGTACACTTTGACGGGTAGTTTTCCCGCCGAATTCGCAGGGTTCTTCTGAAGTGAGGATTAAGGATGGCAATTCAAAAAGTTGGAGTCGTTGGGTGTGGCTTGATGGGGTCCGGCATTGCGCAAGTGTGCGCTCAGTCAGGATTCCAAACCATCGTGCGGGAAGTGACTCCGGAGCTAGTGGAGAAGGGTCTGAAAGGAATTGAGAAGAACCTGACCCGTTTAGTAGAAAAGAGTGCGATCAGCGATGCCGCGAAAAACGAAATCCGCGGTCGGCTCAAAGGCGTCACATCGGTCGACGAACTGAAGGACTGCGACGTAATTGTGGAGGCGATTATCGAGCAATTGCCCGCAAAGCGGGAATTGTTTGCCGCATTGGATGCACTTTGCCCTCCGCACACCATCTTTGCCAGCAACACGTCTTCGTTGACGATCACGGAAATCGCCGCGGCCACCAAGAGACCGCAACGTTTCGTCGGCTTACATTTTTTCAATCCTGTGCCGGTGATGAAGCTTGTGGAAGTCGTTCGGACCATTGCCACGGAACCGGCGGTCTATGAAGAAATGGTGCAGTTCGGCGCGAAGCTGGGAAAAACACCGGTTCGAGCCCACGATAGCGGGGGTTTTATCGTCAATCGTTTGCTGGTGCCCTATCTGCTGGACGCCATTCGCGCATTGGAGGAAGGCGTCGGCTCCGTGGTCGACATCGATAATTCCATGAAACTGGGCTGCGGCTATCCCATGGGGCCATTTACGCTCTTGGATTTCGTTGGGTTAGACACAACCTACTACATCTCGCAAATCATGTTCGATGAATTTAAAGAAAAGCGCTTTGCGGCCCCCGCGTTGCTGAAGCGCATGGTTCTTGCAGGTTGGCATGGCAAGAAATCAGGGCGCGGTTTTTATGATTACGCGGATCCCGCGAATCCAAAGCCGATGAGTTTGTGAGGACCAGACATGGCCTATGAAAATTTGCTATACGAAAAAAAAGACGGCATTGCTTACATCACCTTTAACCGTCCGAAAGTCTTGAATGCGCTGAATCGAAAAACCGTTGAAGAATTACAGCAAGTTTTGTTGGACGCCCGCGACGATGCCGCTGTGCGCGTGTTGATTCTTACCGGAGCGGGCGAAAAGGCGTTCGTCGCCGGTGCAGACATCAACGAACTTGCGCAACAAACCCCCGTGAATGGCAAGGAGTTCTCGCTATTCGGCCAGGGCGTTTTCCATCTGCTGGAGGCCCTGGGCAAACCTTCGATTTGCGCTATTAATGGATTTGCATTGGGTGGTGGTTGCGAATTGGCGCTGTGTTGCTCGATTCGCCTGGCCAGCAAAACGGCGAAGCTCGGACAGCCCGAAGTGAAGCTGGGAATTTTGCCTGGCTATGGAGGATCGCAGCGTTTGGCTCGTCTTTGTGGCAAGGGCGCGGCTCACGAGCTTTGCTTGACCGGTGAAATGATCACTGCGGAGGAAGCGCAGCGCATCGGACTGGTCAATCGTGTTCACGAACCCGCGGAGTTATTCTGGGCTGCGGAAACAATGGCGAAGAAGATCATCGCAAATGCGCCGCTGGCGGTGAGGTATTGTATGGAAGCGATTGAGCGTGGCGTAGAGATGCCATTACAGGAGGGATTGTTCCTGGAGGCAACATTGTTTGGTCTGTGCTGTGCGACGGAAGACATGCTCGAGGGAACGAAGGCGTTCCTGGAGAAGCGCGCAGCGCAATTTCAGGGCAAATGAGCCACGAGATGACGGACAAGCTTCAGCCGGGGAGGATCGATGCTGGAATGAATGCGGACGGGCTCCGCTTTGGATTTGTTGTCAGCCGGTTCAACAGTTTTATTACCGAGCGACTGCTCCAAGGTGCGCTGGATGCTCTTGAGCGCAGCGGAGCCGTCAGTAAAAACGTGGATGTGGCCCACGTGCCCGGTTCGTTTGAGTTGCCACTCGGCGCCAAGAAAATGGCACAAAGCGGACGGTACGACGCCATTATCGCGATTGGCTGCGTTTTGCGTGGAGAAACCGCGCACTACGATTACGTCTGCTCGGAAACGGCACGCGGCTTGCAGCTTGCTCAGATGGATACCGGGGTGCCGATCATGTTTTGCGTATTGACGTGCGACACGCTGGAACAAGCGATCGACCGCGCGGGGCTGAAGGGCGGCAACAAAGGTTTTGAAGCAGGACTCGGCGCGGTGGAGATGGCGCATCTCGTCCGCAAATTGCGCAATGCGAGCAAGGCGTCCAACAAGGGGCGTGGCAAATAAAGTGGCCCTGCGTACAAAATCCCGCGAATTTGCCATGCAGATGCTGTTTCAGTGGGACATGAGCCAGCAGGAGCCCTCGCGACTGGAATCCAATTTCTGGAAGAGTGCGAAGGGCGCGGCGCAGACACGCAACTTCGCCAATCAACTGTTCGAAGGCGCGGCTCATGACGCGAAGGAATTGGACGAAATCATCACGAAATATGCCGCGAATTGGCGCCTGGATCGCATTTCGGCGATTGACCGGGCTATTCTCCGGTTGGCCATGCACGAAATGCGCGCGACGGACACGCCCGCAAAGGTGGTGATTAATGAAGCGGTGGATTTGGCGAAAAAATTTTCTTCCGACGAAGCGGGCGGCTTTGTAAACGGAATTCTCGATAATTACCGAAAATCGTTGAATGTTGAATAGTGCCCTGGCTATTCATTCGGCTCAGGTTCGGATCACGCCCTCAAAAACCTTCACGGCAGCGCCGCTTACCCTTGGGGTGAGCTTCTTTTCTGTTTGAGTTACTTCGACTTCGATCTGGCTGGGCCGGCCCATCTCTACGCCTTGTGTGATATTCAAAGTGTGTCCCGCGCCGAAGCGTCCGTGTTTCACCAGGAAAGCGCCAAGCGATCCTGCGGCAGAACCGGTTGCGGCGTCCTCGTACAGCTCCCACGGCATCATGCCGCGCGCCCAGATGGTGTGATTCGCGCCAACGCTGAAACAATACGCCAGGGCAGCTTCCTTCCCGAATAGCCGGGCCAGTTCCACCATATTCATCTGAATCTTGCTCAGTGCTGTGCGATTCTTCAGCGGCACCATCAAATTGTAAATTCCTGTGGAGACAAACTCCGGTTCGAGTTTCGGATCGAAATCTTTCGGAGTAAGCCCCAACGCGGCGGCGAGTTTCTTCTTGTCGATTTTGGAAGGCTTAAAGGCGGCCTCCTTTTGCGTCATGGTCACGCGTTGTGGGCGACCGTCCTTGAAGCGGATTTCCACCGGAAGAACTCCCGCACCGGTTTGCTGCAAAATATGCACGCCGCCTTCTTGCGCTGGCACAACACCGAGTTCCGCCAGCAGGAACCAGGTGCCGATTACCGGATGTCCCGCAAGTTTCAATTCTTCCTTGGTGGTAAAGATGCGCAGCCGCGCCAAGGCCCGATCGTCCGTGGGCTTTTGCACAAACACGGTCTCGGATAGATTCATCTCGCGCGCAATGGCCAGCATTTGGTCGTTCGAAAGGCCGTCGCCGTCGGTGATGATCGCCAGGGGATTGCCCTGAAATCGAGTGGTGGTGAAAACATCCAGCGTGTAGAAACGGTGATCCATCGCAGCTCCGTCCATCCGCGTTGCTAGGCTCGGGCGTTACAGGCGCTCGAGCTCGCGAACGGTCCTTTCA
Source organism: Candidatus Sulfotelmatobacter sp. (assembly GCA_035524015.1). Lineage (GTDB taxonomy): Bacteria > Acidobacteriota > Terriglobia > Acidiferrales > UBA7541 > Acidiferrum. The sequence goes on along the minus strand of DATKPS010000170.1, from coordinate 13,187 downwards.
TTGGTGACATTCCCAGTATTCAACGTGCCCTTGGGTTCCAGCAAAATCAGATGCACTTCTTCGTCCGCCACCGGTTGGTGCTCCACGCCGTGTGGCACGATCAGGAACTCCCCGGCGCGAATAATCTCTTCGCGATCGCGAAAGCGCATCCGCAGAATCCCTTTCACCACCAGAAACAGTTCATCTTCGATGTCGTGATGATGCCAGATAAATTCGCCCTTTAGTTTAACCGCCTTTACCGCGAAATCGTTCAACTCGCCGAGGAGACGAGGATTCCAATAGTCCTGAAATTTCGCAAATTTCTCCGCGAGGTTCACCGTGTGCATGGACTGCTCCTAAAGGGCCTGAATCGTTGCGACCGTCGAACGCAGAATTTTCTGGGTAGTCGCCACCTTGCTGGTCTCCGAGTAAATCCGTAATAAATTCTCGGTGCCGGAAGCGCGAATCATAACCCAACCGATATCACCGAGATAAACCTTGATGCCGTCCATATCCTCGCGGCGAACTATGGGCCATTCGTCCAGCGATTTCAGCTTTCCGTTCGAAAAATACTCGATAGCTCTTTGCTTTTGGGAAGGTTTGACGTCTAGATCGATGCGGCCGTAATGAAATTCACCGAATTCCCGGTGCAGCACGGCAAGCAACTCCCCCAAGGATTTACCGCGCCAAGCCATAAGTTCCGCCAATAATAGTGCAGACACCGTGGCGTCGCGCTCCGGAAGATAGAGACTCGTGCCGATACCGCCGCTTTCTTCGCCGCCGATCAGAATGTCCTGTTCGAGCATGAGCTCACAAATGTATTTAAAGCCAATTGGGACTTCATGGAGCTTGCGAGCGTATTTCGCGGCCATCTTATCGATGAGCTTGGTCACCGAAAAAGTCTTGGCGATATCGCCGGGTAGCTTGCGTGTGCCGGCGAGATGCCACACCAGTAGCGCGAGAATCTGGTGCGGATTCACGAAGCTGCCGTCACGATCAATGGCGCCGATACGGTCGCCATCGCCATCGGCCGCGAAGCCCGCGTCAGATTTGCCGGTCCGCACTGCCTGGCGCAGGGCCTCAATGTTCGGCTCGATGGGTTCCGGATGAACGCCTCCAAAGCGGGAATCGCGGGTTCCTCGAATTTGTTCGCTGGTAATTCCGTTTCGCGTGAAGAGTTCGTGCAGCAAGCCAGCGGCTGATCCGTGCATAGGATCGACGACAAAACGAAACTTTGCGTCGCGCATTCGTTGCCAGTCTACAAGTTTCTCAATGGTGTCCAGATAAGGACCGCGGGGCTCCAGTGAATGAATGAGGTCTCTTCTCGGGGGCAGGGATGGCACTCCGTTCGCCAGCACTCCTGCCAATTCGTGCTCAATTTGCGCCACGATCGAGGGCAGGGCGCTGCTTCCATAACTGGCTTTGTACTTAATGCCGTTCCAGTTGTATGGATTGTGGCTCGCGGTCACGACAATCCCGCCAGCGGCATTGCGCTGCCGGACCAGTAGCGAAACGGTCGGCGTCGGGCAAGGCTTGTCAGCCAGCCACACCGGCGTGCCCGCTGCGCTGATTACGCTGGCTACTTCTGCCGCTACGGCATCTGAGGTGTGCCGATGATCGTACCCGATCACCACGCCCTTTCGGGGATCTTCCGCGCGGATAACATAACGCGCGATGGCGGTGGCGACAATGCGCGCGTTTTCCACCGTAAAATCCTCGGAGATGATCCCGCGCCAGCCGTCAGTGCCAAACTTAATCGTATGCATGTTAAGTGAGTATACGCGAAGCGTTCAGCCGGTTGAAATCGCAAGCGTAGCAACTCCAGCTAAACGCCTGAGCCCCTTGAGATGTAGTATTGGCCCGCTAAAGCAGCTTGGTCAGTTTGGTTTGTTCGAGCGATTTAACGATCTTTCCGACGTCCTGGGCGCGGTCGCGAGGGCAAATCAAAAGAGCGTCGGGTGTCTCGACCACCACAAGATTATTCACCCCGATGGCAGCCACAAACTTATCCGGACTCCACAGTAAATTGCCGTGGGCGTCGATAGTCTCGCCAGCTCCGGCGAGAATGTTTTCGCCCGGGCGCTTCGCCAGTAGTTCGTAAACGGCAGCCCAGGAGCCTATATCGCTCCACTCAACTTCCGCGGGGATCACAAAGACAGCCGGCGGCTTATCCGCCGCCTCCGCGCTGGCAGCGGTTTCTTTTTCCAGGATGGCATAATCCACGGAGATGTTCTCCAGCGTTGGGTAGATTTTCTTCAGCTGGAAATCGTAGGTGCGCTTTCCAATATGCGTGGAGAGGGAATCCATCGCTTCGAAGGTTTTTGGCAGAAACTTTTGGAGCGCGTCCAGAAACGTGGACACACGCCAGAAAAACATTCCGGCGTTCCATTGGTATCTGCCGGACGCGACGTATTCCTTTGCTGTTGCCAGCTCCGGCTTTTCCGCAAAGCGCCGCACCGGGAAGGTGGGGAAACCATCAATGGTGAAAGGCTGCTCAATGCGCTCGATATAACCGTAGCCAGTCTCGGGCCGCGTGGGTGGAATGCCCAGCACCACCATGCGGGCTTGTGTTGTTGCGATATTGAGGGCCGCACGAACGATTTCTCGGTAGCGCTCTGGCTGCGCGATGTGTTGGTCGGCGGGCAACACCGCCATGAGTGCGTCGCCTTTCGCCGCGTGCCGCATGTGGATGGCAGCCAGAGCGATGGCGGCGGCTGTATTTCTGCCGATGGGTTCAGTCAGAACTCTTTTACGAGCCGCAGCCGGCAGTTGCTTCCGCAGCGCCTGCGCCTGTTCCGCATTTGTGACGGACCAGATTCGCTCGGGCGCGATAAGGGGACGCAAACGCGCCACGGTTTGTTCGAGCATGGTGCTTTTGCCCACAATGTTGAGCAACTGTTTTGGGGTGCGCGTGCGGCTGCGTGGCCAAAAGCGTGTGCCGCGTCCTCCCGCAAGGATTACCGCATGGGCAGTGAGTTTTTTGTCGGGCATGAACTTTACCCCATCAACACGCGAGAAATGGCTTGCGGTTCGAATCCCATGCGTAGCAATTGAGCATGCAGAATTTCCTTGTCGGGGACAGTGACGCGCAAGAGCGACGTAGGTTCCTTTGGCTGCAAGATCGCCACGGACAGGCTAGCCGGCAAGAACCACGCTTGTCCCGGAACGAACGGGTAGTGGGTGTCCTTGTCGTGGAACTCGCCCTGCCCAGAGAGAATGACGATCAATTGAAATTCGCTGGAATCGCCCTCGATGAGCGTGGTCCGATCGCAGTCCCAGCGTTCCGTGGCAAAGAATTCGCAGGCCGCCAGCAGGCGCTTGTCTGCATCGGGTGAATGCAGGGGCAGAGGCGGAATTTTTCCGCTCCGCGTGCCATTAAAGCGCGTTACCTGCAACGCTTTCTCCAGATGCAGTTCGCGAGATTTACCCTGAGCATCTACCCGCCCGTAATCGTAGACACGGTAAGTCAAATCCGAGTATTCCTGAATTTCACAGACAATCATTCCGGGCAGAATAGCGTGCTGCGTCCCAGCTTCAATGAAATATGTTTCCCCGGCAGCTACTGGATAACGCACAAAAAGATCTTCTACCGTTCCATCGGCGGCGGCGCGAATAAACTCTTCGCGACAAACCCCGGGTTTCAACCCAATCAACAATTCCGCGCCGGGTTCGGCGGAAACTATGTGCCACATTTCCGTTTTGCCGCGACCTCCGGCGGCTTGCTCAAATTTGCTGGCAAAGGCGTCGTCAGGGTGCACCTGGATGGAGAGCTTGTCCGTCGGAAATAAGAATTTCAGAAGCAGCGGGAATTCTTGGTAGTGACCGGACCGCGTGCCTCGCCAATCCGCGGGCATCGCTCGCCAGCTCCCTCCGAGCGGTTTGCCCGAGTAAGGACCGTTAGCAACGCGGGAATCGAGCGCGGTCAGCCACGCTTCCCCGATTGGTTGCTGCAGATTCGTCTTTTCCGGGAAGAGTGGTGCAAGCGAGCGGGCTCCCCACGGCCGCGGACTGAAGAACGGGTCGATACGTGTTAGAACGGGTTCGAGCACAATCAAGCGGCAGCTTCAGCGCGAGCGAAGAATTTTTCCAGTCGCCGGAGTCCTTCCTCAATCCTTTCTATCGAAGTAGCGTACGAAAGCCTCAGAAAGCCAGGGGCGCCAAAAGCTTCGCCTGGTATGAGCGCGACGTGCGCTTTTTCCAGGAGATCTTTTGCCAGGTCCGTGCAGCTTTTTGCCAGTGGATGAGCGCCTTGCAAGTGAGCGGAAACATTCGGAAAGGCATAAAACGCTCCGCCGGGCCATTCACATTCGATACCGGGAATCGTTCGCAGCCCCTCCACGATGCGCTTCCGCCGCTTGGCATATTCCGCAAGCATCGGGGGAACGCTTTCCATCGAACCGCGCATGGCTTCCAGCGCGGCATACTGTGCAATCGATGTGGGATTCGATGTGGACTGGCTCTGTACCTTGATTATCGCCTGGATCAACGGTTCGGGAGCCAAGGTATATCCAATACGCCAGCCAGTCATGGCAAAGGTCTTCGACATCGATCCAATGATGATCAATCGATTCGTGGCGTCCTTTGCGCTCGCAATGGAGAACGGCTTGTGGGGCTCGTACACAAAGTGTGAGTAGCACTCGTCGCTCATCAGCCAGAGATTATGTTTTTGGCAAACCGCTAGAATGCGTTCGAATTCCTCGCCATCTATTACCCCGCCGGTGGGATTGCTCGGCGAGTTAATGATGACCATTTTTGTCTTCGGGGTAATCGCTTTTTCGATGGCCGCGGCTTTCGCGCTGAATCCGTCTTCCTGGCGGGTCGGCACAATGACCGGAGTGCCGCCGGCATATTTGATGATGTCCGGGTAACTCACCCAATAGGGCGCAGGCAGAACAACTTCATCGCCGTGTTGAATGAGCACGGAAATGGTGTTGAAGATCGAGTGTTTGCCGCCGACATTCACTACACATTCTTTGGCGTGGTAATCCGACCCAAGTTCGCGCTTGTGCCACGCGGAAATGGCTTCGCGCAGGGGCATGATCCCACCGGTTGGCGTGTATTTGGTGCGATTCTCTTCAATCGCCTGGATGGCCGCTTTCTTAATATGCGCCGGCGTGGGGAAATCCGGCTCGCCCGGACCAAAGTCCGCAATGTCCACGCCCTTAGCCTTCAATTGTTCGGCGGCACTGATAACTACCGCGGTGGGCGAAACCTGTATGCGGTTAATGCGATTGGTTAGTTCCACAACATCTCCTTGGAGCCGAGGAAATTTCTAAATGTACAGTTTTCAGGAAATCGCAGAGAAATTCAATCGAGAAGCGAAGCCGGAAGCCAGGCAAGACAAATTGGCCGAACAACGGTCCCGGATCAGCAGATTTTGGCGCGCAACCGCTGTTCGACTATGGCCGGCACCAGACCGGTGAGTGGTCCGCCAAGATGGGCTATTTCCCGCACTAACTTGGCGCTCAAATAGCTGTAGCTTTCCCCCGGCAACATGAATACGGTTTCCAACTGCGGTTCCAATTTTCGGTTCATCAATGCCATTTGCAGTTCGTATTCGTAGTCGGAGATGGCGCGGATTCCGCGCAAAATCACGCCGGCGCCGCGCTTGCGCGCATAATCGACTAGCAGGCCATCGAACACGTCCACTTCCACCGCGTCCCACGCCTTGGTCACTTCCCGCAGCATTTCCACTCGCTCCGAGATCGAGAACAGTGGCTCCTTCTCGACATTTTTCAGCACCGCCACGATCAGGCGATCAAACATCTTCTCGCCGCGGCCAATCAGGTCGAGGTGTCCATTGGTCACCGGATCGAATGTGCCTGGATAAATCGCTACGGAAGTTTTCATTGTGGATGGAAAGGAATCTCCGCAGCTCATTCTAACCCAAAAACCATGGGACAAGGAGAACCGCCACCGGGTAGCTTATGGGCACGGAAAACTATTGTGTCTTGCAGCAAGGATGTGCCACTCTCATCTGTTCTCTGTTGTAACGATTTAATGGCTGCACTTTGTTATGAGTACCCACGGAGGCCGAGCCCATGAACCAGGTTCACTGGAAGCAGCACCTATGTCGGTTGGTTTTTACCTCGCTCCTGATCACCATGTCCACACACGCGCAAGCGCCCGCTGATTTGAATGTGATGCCTTTGCCCGCGAAAGTCGAAATGGGCAGTGGCACGCTGAAAATTGATGGCAGCTTCACTTTGGCTTTCACCGGTTACAAAGATGCGAGGCTAGATCGCGCTGGGCAAAGGTTTATTACCACGCTTCGCCATCAAACCGGGCTCGTCCTTCTGCACAATTCAACCAACGCCGCGAATCCCACGCTGCTGGTAACTACGGATCATGACAGCAAACCGGTCGAGGAACTGGGGGAGGACGAATCGTACACGCTCGAAGTCACGCCCACGGCCGCAAAAATTCATGCGGCGAATGTACTTGGCTCGATGCACGGGCTCCAGACCTTCCTTCAGCTCGTGACCATCAGCTCCGGTGGATTTGTCGCACCAGCAGTCAACATTCAGGACCAACCGCGCTTCCCGTGGCGCGGACTCATGATCGATGTCGCCCGGCACTTTATTCCTCTAGAGGTGTTGAAGCGCAATTTGGACGGAATGGAAGCCGTAAAGCTGAACGTGTTTCACTGGCATTTGTCGGACAACGAAGGTTTTCGCGTGGAAAGCCGGAAGTTTCCGAAGTTGCAGGAAGAGGGTGCCGATGGCCAGTTCTACACTCAAGAAGAAGTACGCGACTTGATCGCGTATGCGCACGATCGCGGCATTCGCGTTGTCCCGGAATTCGACATGCCCGGGCACAGCACCGCCTGGTTTGTCGGCTATCCGGAACTTGCCAGTGGGCCGGGCCCTTACCAATTGGAACGCAAATGGGGTGTGTTTGATCCCGCCATGGATCCCACGAATGAAAAAACCTACAAGTTCCTGAATGAATTTATTGCCGAGATGGCCAAACTCTTTCCCGACCAGTATCTCCATATTGGCGGGGACGAAGTGAATGGCAAGGAATGGGATGCCAATCCGAAGATCCAAGAGTTCATGAAGTCGCACAACATCAAGAACAATGTGGAATTGCAGGCCTACTTCAGCCAGCGCGTCCAGGAATTGGTGGTCAAACACGGAAAGACGCCGGTTGGTTGGGACGAGATTCTGGTGCCGGGTGTTTCGAAGAACATTGTGATTCAGTCTTGGCGCGGCGCGGACTCGTTGGCGGCAGCCGCAAAGCAAGGCTATCGCGGCATCCTATCTAATGGCTATTACATCGACCTGGGCTGGAGCGCTGCACGCCATTACGCTGTTGATCCTATGGCTGGAGCGGCTGCCAATCTCACGCCCGAGGAGAAAGCACGAATACTCGGTGGCGAAGCGACCATGTGGTCCGAGTATGTGAACTGGGAGACGATCGATTCGCGCATCTGGCCGCGCACCGCGGCAATTGCCGAGCGCTACTGGTCTCCCCAAAGCACCACCGATGTGCCGTCCATGTATTTCCGCATGGAAGCTGAGAGCACGCGCCTGGAATGGCTAGGCCTTACGCAGCGATCCTACCTGCCGCCGATGGTCGATCGTATGGCCGGCCCGGCGCCCGCTGTGCAAGTTGATGCCTTGCTCGCGCTCGCAGAAGCCCTTGAACCCGTGAAGGACTACAACCGAGAGAACATTCCGGGCGACGAACCCACCAGCCTGAACCCCTTGAATCGTATGGTCGACACCGTGCACCCGGAAAGCGAAGTGTCCCGCCAGTTCTCAGTGGCTGTGGATCGCTTCCTGGCTTCCTCTTGCAAAGACCGCCCACAATCTACCGCTCTGCGCGCCCAGCTTATGCAGTGGGCCGCCATCGATGCGCAAATCCAGCCGCTCGCCCAAACTTCCACTCTGGTGCAAAACGCCACACCTGCCTCGGCAGCCTTCTCGCAGGCCGCGGAGTTGGCTCTTTCCGCTCTGGATCGGATCAATGATGGATTAGTGTTGCCTGATGCGCTGAAAAAGCAGCAATCCGATGCCTTGGCGGCATTCGAGACCCAGGCGCACAAGTCTCAGTTGACAATCCCAACCTTAGCGGCATTTCAGAAGCTGATTGATGCGTCAGGTGCGGGTGGAGCATGTGCCTCGGCGAAATGAACGTAATCGACTGCTGATCGGTCCTACGGCGCCTGCCCCTGCTGTTTCGATCGACGCACTAGTGAAAGCTACTAAAGCTGCCTGGTGCCCGCTGTACACGGCGCCGCCGTTCGACCGCAGGAATATACAGTTCAGCCGACTATGAAGGCCACTCGCCACGAAAAGCTTGGATGTGCGACTAATTCAGTCTTAATCTAAGTGTGCCGAAAATAAGGGCTTGTATGGAAAACGTGCTCACTGGCCATTGACAAGTAGGGCTGAATCCGGATATAGTAAAAATGCGACTAAATCAGTCGCATTGGCATCTAACTCTTTGTCAAAGTTAAGCGGTACGCATGTTTAAGCTATCGAAGAAAGCGGATTACGGGCTAATCGCGATGAAGCACCTCGCGAACCATCGGCAGAATCACTCTTGCAGCGCCAGCGAGATCGCCGAGGAATATGGCATCTCGGCAACGCTGATGGCCAAGGTTCTGCAGAAACTGGCCAAGCACGGTTTGGTAGCCGCAAAGCATGGTTCAACGGGCGGCTATCAACTGTCGAAGCCCGCGGATCGTATCAGCGCGTTGGAAGTTTTGACCGCGATCGATGGACCGGTGCTGATCACCTCTTGCGTGACCAGTCATGGCAATTGTGACGCAACCGAGCGCTGCTCAGTCAAAGAGCCGCTGCAGCGGGTGAACGAGAGCATTTTGGGAGTTTTGAGCACGGTTACCGTTGCTCATTTGAGCGAAGACAAACAGGAGCCGTCGCTCGTGGAATTGAAAGGGATGGACAAGCTGGCGCCCGTAGGCCGCTAGCTTCTAGCGGAAGAGGAGACAAGGAATATGGCCGTAAAACTGCCGATCTACATGGACAATCACGCCACCACGCCGATGGATCCGCGTGTGCTAGAGGCTATGTTGCCTTACTTCACCGACAAGTTCGGCAATGCTGCCAGCCGGAACCACTCCTTTGGCTGGGCCGGCGAGGAAGCCGTGGAGAATGCCCGGCAGCAGGTTGCTTCCCTGATTAATGCTACGGCGAAAGAGATTATTTTCACCAGTGGCGCCACCGAATCCGACAACTTGATGATCAAAGGCGTCGCGGAAATGTACCGCGAAAAGGGCAACCACATCATCACCCAGGCGATCGAGCACAAAGCTGTGCTGGACACCTGCAAGAACCTCGAGAAGCATGGCTTCGAGGTGAGCTATCTGCCCGTGCAGAAGGACGGCCGGGTCGATCCCGAGGATGTGCGTAAGGCCATTAAGCCCACGACCATCCTGATCTGCATCATGTACGCCAACAATGAAATTGGCGTGATCAATCCGATCGCGGAAATCGGCAAGATCGCCAAAGAGCGCGGCATCATCTTTGCTGTGGATGGCGTCCAGGCGGTCGGCAAAATTCCTGTGGACGTGCAGAAAGACAATATCGACCTGCTGGCGATTTCGGCCCACAAGATCTACGGGCCCAAGGGCGTTGGCGCGCTCTACGTCCGGCGCCGCAATCCACGTGTGCAGCTTTCGGCGATCATCGATGGGGGCGGTCACGAGCGCGGCATGCGTTCCGGAACCTTGAACGTGCCGGGCATTGTGGGCCTCGGCAAGGCCTGCGAGATTTGCCAGCAGGAAATGGCCACCGAATCGGTGCGGCTGCGCGAATTGCGCGATCACCTGAGGGCCGGACTTGAGGCCAAACTAGACGAGGTTTTCATCAACGGTTCCCTGGAGCATCGGCTCCCTAATAACCTCAACATGAGTTTCGCGTATGTCGAAGGCGAATCGCTCTTGATGGGGATCAACGACGTAGCGGTTTCCAGCGGTTCCGCGTGCACCTCGGCAACCTTGGAACCCAGCTACGTACTCAAAGCTCTAGGCGTCGGTGAGGATCTCGCGCATACATCGATCCGCTTCGGCCTGGGGCGCTTCACCACTCAGGAAGAAGTCGATTATGTGGTCGACAAAATGGTGCAGGTTGTTACCAAGCTCCGCGAGCTTTCGCCACTCTATGAAATGGCTAAGGAAGGCATCGACATTTCCAAGGTCAAGTGGCAAACCGCGTAATTTTTCAGGATGAAGAGAAGAGGCAAAATGGCAAGCGCAATAGCAAGTGAAGGTACACTTCGGATTCACCGTTCTATCGCGGGGACTTCCGCCCCGTTCCGCGTGACCTATCAAGCGTACCAGGATGGTGACGAACCGGCTCCCGCGGCAGAGCGGGCGTTCTATCACCTCCAGGATGTTCGGGAATTTTTGAATGTTCTGGGAATTGGTGCGCAGTATGTTCGGGAAGCCCTGCGGGAATTGACCGCGGGCCGTTCTGCGTTTCTAACCAACATCGCGTTAACCGAAAAGGCGATGAAAAACGCTGGTTTTGGCAATCTGCTCGCTGCGGCGAGGGGATAATTTTCGGGAAATCAGTGAAGGAGAGAGGGGCTCATGGCATACAGCGATAAGGTAGTCGATCATTACAACAATCCGCGCAACGTGGGCAGCCTGCCCAAGGAAGATCCCAATGTAGGGACCGGTTTGGTGGGCGCTCCGGAATGCGGCGACGTAATGAAGCTGCAGATGAAAATCAATCCGGACACGCGCGTCATTGAGGAAGCTAAGTTCAAGACCTTCGGCTGTGGCTCAGCCATTGCTTCCTCGTCCTTAGCCACCGAATGGGTGAAGGGCAAGACCGTAGACGAGGCGCTCGCGATCAAGAACACGGACATCGTCCGCGAGCTTTCCCTCCCGCCGGTCAAGATCCATTGCTCTGTGCTGGCCGAGGACGCCATCAAGGCGGCCATTGGCGATTGGAAGAAAAAGCACGGAGTAGAAGTTCCCGCGCACGAAAAGTCCTCTCACTAAGGGAGGCCAGCGCGGTGTTAGTGGCGTCTTCCGGCGGATAGAGGACCCGGCCGTCGGAGGATGCTGTCCAAGGTTTTAGTTTAGACAATCGCTCCGGGAAGTTAGAGGCAGTTGCAATGCTGACAGACACAACAACGCAAGCCACGGAGAGAGTGGGCCCGGTGGTTCACCTGACCGAGCGAGCCGCTAAGAAAATTCTCGCGTTGCTCGCTAAAGAAGGTGTGCCTGCCGAATCCGGCGGCTTGCGTGTGGGTGTCCAGGGTGGCGGTTGCTCGGGGCTGTCTTACGCGATGCGGCTGGACACGCAGGCGCGTGATCGCGACAAAGTCTTCGAAGAGTTTGGCGCGCGGATTTTTGTGGATCCCAAAAGCCTGCTGTACCTCAACGGCACGACGCTGGAGTACGAAGAGACGCTTATGCGCCAGGGCTTCGTCTTCCAGAATCCCAATGCCTCGCGCAGTTGTGGATGCGGGAGTTCATTTACGGCGTAGCGGTAGCACAGACTCGGGTCTGTTTGCCGCGCTGGTTTAGGCTCGGTCGCATAAGTGGTTGGCTACCGCAAGCGCCAGCCACTTTTTTTGTTGTATGGGGGCACCGGAAGACCTTTTATGACAAGTTCCTCTTCCACGACGAACGCACCGCTTGTGTGCTGGAATTGCCACGAGCGCACCGTCGGCACGCATTTCTGCTCTTCCTGTGGCAAGGTCTTGCAGGTGCCCGAACACAGCGACTACTTCGCCATGTTTGAAATCCCTCGCAAGCTCTGGATTGAAATGGGTGCCCTCGAACAGAAGTTCCTTCAACTGAGCTGGAAGCTTCACCCGGATAATTTCGTCAAAGCGACCCCGGCGGAGCGTGAGATTTCGTTGAAGCGCAGTTCCGAACTAAATGATGCCTATCGCACCTTGCGCGATCCGGTTGCTCGTGTCGAATACCTGCTGGCTATCGAGGGCGCGCGCAAGGAGGGGCAGAACAAGCAGCAGGCCCCTCCGGAGTTGCTCGAGGAAGTCTTCGAACTTAATGAATCGCTGGATGAATTGCGCGAGGTGAAAGCATCGGGCGGCGACACGGTGAATCTGAAGCATCGCTTGGAAGCTGCGGAGAAGAATTTCGCAGGCAAATTGACCGGAGTCGATGGCGAACTGCAAAACGCGGCCCGCGAATGGGACAGCGCGCTCGAATCGGGCGATTCGGCGAAGCGCCAATCGATAAGAAATAAGTTGAATGAGCTGCTGAATCGCCGCTCGTACATCAGGAATCTGGTCACGAACGTCCAGAAGGAGCTTCTGTAGTTTTTGTATTTTGAGTCTACGGATTACTGAAAACGGATTATTGATTACTGAAAAATGGGCAGAATCGTCGGAATCGATCTCGGAACCACCAATAGCTTGGTCGCTTATCTGGACCCTGCGACCAACCAGCCGAAGTGTATCCCGGGTCCATCTGGCAGCACGCTTTGTCCGTCGGTGGTCAGTTTAGATCCTGACGGTAGCATCATTGTGGGCGAACCGGCGCGCCGCCGTCTGCTCACGCAACCCGAACGTACCATTTATTCCGTGAAGCGCTTGATGGGTCGAGGTCCTGCGGATGTCCAGAACGAGCTGAAGCTGTTCCCGTTTCGCATCGATCCGTCCGGCAACCACGTCATTCGAGTTCAACTGGGCGACAAGGTCTTTACGCCACCGGAAATTTCGTCCTTCATTCTCCGCGAACTGAAGAATTGGGCCGAAACCTACTTCGGCGAAACTGTGGATCGCGCGGTTATCACCGTGCCTGCGTATTTCAACGATGCGCAGCGCCAAGCCACCAAAGACGCCGGCAAGCTGGCGGGTCTGGAAGTATTGCGCTTGGTGAATGAGCCTACGGCCGCTGCCCTGGCGTATGGGTTGCACGAAGAGCAGCGGGGGAAGGTGGCCGTCTACGATCTCGGCGGCGGTACCTTTGATATTTCCATCCTGAAGCTCATCTCTACTTCGGAAGGCGATATTTATCAGGTTTTGTCGACGAACGGGGATACGCACTTAGGCGGCGACGATATCGACAATTTGCTTCAAGCGTTTGTTCACGAACAGATTCTGCAAACCGACCAGATCGACTTCTCGCCGCACGGCGAGCTTGCGCAGGAGTTGCGCAAGGAACTGATCGCCATCAAGCACAAACTGTCGGAAGCGGAATCCGCAACTTTGCGGTTCCCGTTGCCGGGCGGCAGAGTATTCGTTCATGAATTTAC
>DATKPS010000169.1:0-32785 GCA_035524015.1 Candidatus Sulfotelmatobacter sp. | reverse complement strand
GAAGCCACGCACTCGTTCGCCGAAAGCATGAATTCCTCGATCAGACGATGGGCGGTATTTCTTTCAGACCGCGTAACGCCCTGCATCAACCCGGCCTCGTCAAATTCAATGACCGGCTCGGGAAGGTCGAAGTCAATGGAGCCATTTTCGTAGCGGCGAGCGTTGAGGAGCTGAGCGAGACCTTTCATGGCGCGGAAATGATGGTGCATGTGAGCGTAGCGCTCGCTCATTTCGGGATCGCCATTCAGGACTTTGTTGACGTTCGTGTAGGTCATGCGCTCCACGGAACGGATGACGCCGGCAACCATCGCGGCAGTGAGCGGGCGTCCCGCCGAATCAAAATGCATGATGACGCTCATGACCAGGCGGTCTTCGCGAGGATTCAGGGAGCACATACCGTTGGACAAGGCTTCCGGCAACATGGGAACGGCGCGATCGATGAAGTAAACGGAATTGCCACGAAGGCGTGCTTCGCGATCGAGAGGAGATTCGGGATGAACGTAGTGGGCGACGTCGGCGATATGGACCTGGAGGAGCCAACCACCGTCGCCGCGGCGCTCAACATAAACGGCGTCGTCGAAATCGCGCGCGGTTTCGCCATCGATGGTGCAAATGGGCAGCTCGCGAAAGTCTTCCCGGCCGGAGCGATCGGCTTCGATGACCGGATGGGCGAGGCGTTCACCTTCTTGAAGAACCTCCGCGGGAAAGGCGTGCGGCAGGTGGTGTTTGCGGATGATGATTTCGGTGTCGACGCCCAGATCGCCAGGACGGCCGATGATTTCGATCACCCGGCCCGCGGGCGGCGCCCCGCCACGGCCATAGTGGATTAGCTCGGCGTTGACGACGGCGCCATCCAGTTTCGGAATGTGCGGCAGGCGCTTGCCCTGAGCGAGCTGATGCTTTTTGCCGGGAAAGAGCTGTTCGCGAAGAGAGGGGGAGACTTCCTGGCCCGGCAGCAATTCGATGTCGTGCTGAACGCGCGTATCGTAGGGAACGACGATGCAGCCGCGCGAGGTGTAACGGAAGAGACCAACAATGGTCGGATGAGCGCGACCGACGATGCGAACTATGCGGCCCTCGGCCCGGCGCGCGGCGGGCACGCCGCTGAGACGAGCGATGCGAACGATGACCGTGTCGCCATGCATGGCATCTTCGATGTAATCGCGAGGAATGAAAATGTCGCCGTCGACATTGGGGAGGGCCACCTCGGGAACCACGAAGCCATAGCCTTCCTGATGCAAAACCAGGCGACCGCGGATTTCGTCGCGGGCAGTGGCTTTGTGTTGAGAAAATTTGTCCACGGGCTCAGCGGGAGCGCGATGCTTTTCAGCAGGCCGTGGCGGTTTCGCGGATTGGCGAAAGAGAAAACGCCCGTGGGTGAGTTCTTCGACGAGGCCGCGCTTTTTCAGTTTGTCGAGCATTTGCAGCAGAGCGCGGCGTTCGTTCTTGCGGACTTGGAGCGAGCGGAAGAGTTCCTCGAGGGCCACGGGATCGTTTCTAACTTGAAGAAAACGCAAGATGTTATCGGGACTTAACTGCGAAGGGCGAGGCATGGAAGGGCGCGCCTTTCCGGGAGCGAACGCAAATACCGTGAACGGGTCATATTCTATGCATTTTTCGAAAATACTTGAAACCATTTTCGAGCAGTATGCATTTCATAGGCAGGCCAACACACGACCGATTAGCCGCCCTCCGTCAGGCTAATCGGATTCCTCGAAAGAGGAATAATGGGGAGGCGGGAAGACCTGGCCTGCCTCCCCCCTTTTTGCCTTTCCTTCTTTTCCTTTTTGATTTCCGTGTAGAGTGTTTCGTTCTGGAGAATGGGTGTGCCCGGATTCTTGGTGGAGATCCTTCGTTACATAGAAGGACACTTGCACGCTCTCTCTTTGAGTTTTGAGAGTAACGGGTCGACGGCGGGATAAACCCGCCGCTACACGATGATGCGAAAAGCAGCGACATCGATAGTGTTGATGGTGGCGGTGGCATTTGTGGCGCGAGCGGCGTTCGCGTGGAGTCAAACGGCGAAGGTGCCGCGCAATGCCGCGTGGGCCGTGCCCTTCCAGACGGAAACAGGCCATATTGCGTATTCGTTGGCCACCGGAAGGGGATTTGCTTCTCCCTTTCAACGGGACAGTGGACCGACGGCGTGGCTGACGCCGGTGTATCCGTTGCTGGTGGCGGGTCTTTTCAAAATTTTTGGGGTGTACACGCGGGCTTCTTTTCTGGCCGCAATTTTTCTGAACATTGTGTTTTCTTCGGCGACCTGCCTGCCGATTTTCTACGCGGGAAAACGCATCGCAGGAATCGGCTCTGGAAGCGCAGGAGCGTGGCTGTGGGCGTTGTTTCCGAATGCGATTCTGATTCCGTTTGAGTGGATCTGGGACACATCGCTGGCGGCGCTGTTGGCGGCGACGTTGTTGTGGGCCACGATGGAGTTGCCGGAAAGCCAGCGCTGGCGGGATTGGATCGGGTATGGACTGCTGTGGGGCTTGATGCTGATGACCAATCCGGCGGTGGGCGCGACGCTGCCGGTATTGCTCGGATGGCTGGCGTATCGGGAATACCAGGCGGGACGCGTGCGTTTGACCCGGCCGGTGATGGCGGCGGTGGCCGCGCTGTTGTGCTGTGTGCCTTGGACGGTGCGAAATTTTGTGGTGTTCCACCGCTTCATTCCCTTCCGCTCGAATTTGAGTTACGAGCTGTATATCGGAAATAACGAGAACTATGACGAACGGCGGCGCGGCTTGCCGGCGATCATCACGCAAGATATGGAGACGTTGCGCTATTTGCGGATGGGCGAGACGGCGTTCATGGATGAGGAGAAACGGAAGGCCGTGCAGTTCATGAAGGCGAATCCGCGCAGGGTGATGCAGCTGATCGAATGGAGATTTGTGGATTTTTGGATCGGAGTGGCGGATCCATGGAGGACGTTTGTGGAAACGGATTCGTGGTTGATTCGCGGGATTTTGTTGGGGAATTTTGTAAGTGCGGTGGGCGCGCTCGCGGGACTGATGGTGCTGTTCTGGAAAAAGAGCGCTTACGCGATACCGGCGGCGGCGTTTCCGGTCTGTTTTCCGATTTTGTATTATGTGACGCATACTTCGTTGCGGTACAGGCATCCGATTGATCCAGTGGTGCTGTTGCTCTTGGCCGTGGCGATAGGGGCTATCGGGCAAGGGATGGTAAACAGGCGGGACGTCGGTCGCCTTGCGGCAAGCACTGGTTGAGATCCTTCGTCGCGAAAACCGCTCCTCCGGATGACACCTCAAGGGCGGGAAGAAATAGAGGAGAAGAGAAAAGTGAAGAAGACCGTGTGGGGAACCGTGGTGCTGGCGGTGTTGGCGATGGTGAGCGGGCGGCGAGCCGTGGCGCAGGATGTGGCCAGCCCAGAAAATTCCTCGCGAGAATTGCAGATTTGGACCGGGGGAGGAGGAGCGATCAATGGAGGCGCTCAAGGCACGGGAGTGTGGAATTTAGGCTTGCGGTACGGGCTGATTTTGACGGCGCCCCACGGGCCAGGGATCTTGAACGGGCAGTTGGAATATGCGTTTGACGTGGTGCCGGTTTGGGTGATCGCGCAAAAAACGAATACGGCTTATGGCGGGAGCGTGAATCCGTTTGCGTTTAAGTGGATTTTCGACAAACCGAAAAAAGTGAAACCGTTTTTTCAGATTGAAGGCGGGACGCTGTTCACCAATACCAAGGTGCCGGAGGGTGCGTCACAGATCAATTTCACGACGAGCGGGGGAATCGGCGCGCACTTTTTGGGGAAGAAACATAATTTCAGCGTGGAAGTGCGGTTCCAGCACATTTCGGATGCGAGCATGACGAATTACAATCCGGGGATTAACACAATGCAGTTGCGCATTGGATTTGGAGAGTTTCGGAATTAAGGCTTGGTTACGACGGAAGGATTGAAGAGCTCACCACGGAGGCCGCCGAGGTCCGCTGAGAAAATGGAGGCCGACTGCGGTTGGTGCGGCCCGAGTCGCTCCTTCCTTCACTTCGCTCAAAGCGCACAAAAAGTCGCGGTCGCGAGATTCATTTGCTGGACTGGTGTGTGCGGAGGAACTCCTTCACGGCTTGGGGCATGAAGTTGGCCGTGCTGAAGGCGTTGGGTAGAGCGGATTCGAAGGTGGTAGCGCGGTAGTTGCCGAGGCCGTCGGAAATAATCAGAGCGATGGGCGGCTTGCCGGCTTCACGATTGAAGCTGCTGGATTCGTAGCCGTACTGGCGATCGCGGTAATTTATCCTGGGCCAATGCCCTTTTTCCCCGACAACGAGGATGGCGCGGAGGAGATAGTCGCGGTCGGTGGCCGCTTGCTGAAGGACACCTCCAATCGGATAGCGGTAATGGAAAGCGGCGTCGTCAGCCCCGGCGGCGCGATAGATTTTCCCGGAATAAGAAAGTGCTGCGGCGGCGGTCTGGTGGGCGGCAGTAAAAAGTGTGACGCCTCCGAGGCTGGCTTCTTGCGCAGCAGCGAGAAGCCGCGTGAGTTCCGCGGGCGAGATGGAAAGCGCATCGGGAGAAGCGGGTGGGAACTGGTCCTCGTCGACCAGTTGATCGCGGAAGCGGGTGACCCGGACGGTGTGGTCGGAGGATTGGCCACATACGATCAGGAGATTGGCGTAGTCGGTGGCTGCTTTCTGGTAGTCGCGACAATCGCCACAGCTGCCGCTGGTGCCGCAACGTTCCGAGTAAAACGCGACGAAACGTAGCGAATGGCGCGTCGTTTCGGCTCCATACAGCGCGGTTACGTGGTTGATTAGCGAAGTTTCCCCATGGATGGCTTCGGGGACGGAGTATTCGGTATTGCCACCGAGCACGACGTGCTCTTGTCCGTCCTTGACGATGACTGTGGCGGCGCGGACTTTGAAGTGCGAGATGGACGGATCGGTTCCCGCATTCTCCGCAGCGGTGAGCGCGCGGAACATTTGCGTGCGAAGAGCGGGGTCAGGCACCAGAGCTTCCGATTGTGGAGTGAGATGCCAATTCGCATCGGAAGAGGGGCGGCCGACGAGTGAGACGGCCAGCAGGGCGACGAGAATAGTTGCTAGGGATGCCGCGAAACGGAACATGCGCGTGGCCTGGTCAGCTGGCCGCGGTTAAACGCGGCATCAGCAAATTGAAAAACTTGTCGGGGTCGACGGCAACGGCGACTTTCGCGTTGGGCTTAACGTCGGCGGCGCGCACTTCCGGGCCAGCTGAGCCGACACTCATGGGAGCGGAGGCGCGTGCCCGCGGGTATTCGTAGGCCACGGACTCGCCTGCGGAAAATTCACCGGAGGTTTCGATCTGCACGTAATAATCCTTGAGGGTGAGGATGGTGGGATCGATGAGATGCGCGACGGTCAACGGATCGTGCATGGCCATGGTCTTTGCGGTGATACCTCGGCCCTTGCCGATGTGCTCGATGGTGGAACGCAGGATTTTGGCAGCGGCCTGGCTGACTGGAGTCTTCGCGGATTCGAGCATGCTGATTTGCTGTTCGCCGAGAAGGACCTTTTGAGTAACGTTGAGCCCAACCATGGTCACCGGAACACCCGAATCAAACACGATGCGGGCAGCCTCGGGATCGACATAAAAATTAAATTCCGCGGAAGGGGTGATGTTCCCTCCCGTAAGTGACCCGCCCATCACCACGATTTCCTTGATTTGCTGGGCCAATAACGGGTCGGATTTTAGCGCCAGGGCGACATTGGTGAGCGGGCCGACACCAACAATAGTGATTTCTCCTGGGTTGGAACGCACGATCCTGCCGATGAGTTGCACGGCGGTTTCGCCGAAGGGCTTCAGCTTGGGCTCGGGAAATTCCGCGCCGCCCAGGCCGTTTTCGCCGTGGACATAGCTGGCGGTAATGAGTTGGCGGACCAGCGGCAGAGCCGCGCCGCCGGCGACCGGCACGTCCGAACGCCCGGCGATTTCCACCATCCGCAACGTGTTCGGCAGGGTCAGAGCTAAGGGAACATTACCGGACACGGCGGTCACCGCTTCGACTTTCAATTCCGGCGAGCGCAGCGCCAACAGAATGGCGATGGCGTCATCCACACCGGTGTCGCAATCGAGGATGATGCGGCGAGGCGCGGGGGCGGCCGCGAGAGAGTGCGCGAACGGGAAGGATGTGGCCACAAGGGCGCCGGCTGAACAGCCCAGAAACGACCGGCGAGATATATCCGAGAAATAAGAAGACATAGGGCTCCTTGAAGAAGCGGCTGAGGTCACGAAAATTGTGACGTATGAGTGGGAATGTTACCCCAACCACAGCAACCCGGCGGAGGAATTCGAAAAAGCGGGCGCGATGGAGTTGACAGCGACGTAGCGGCACCCGTACAGTTTTCCGTCCTACTCATCTTGAATCGAACATGGCGACCAGCACTCTTCTCGAGCGAATCTTTGCCCTTCAAGAAAATCAAAGCAGCGTGCGCCAGGAAATGTTGGGCGGCCTGACTACGTTTCTGACCATGGCGTACATCATCGTGGTGAACCCACAGATCCTGTCGCAAGCCGGGATGCCCGCGGAAGGCGTGGTGTTTGCCACGTGCCTGGCGTCGGCGGTGGCAACGCTGGTGATGGGAGTGTATGCGAATTACCCCATCGCGCTGGCGCCGGGGATGTCGCTGAATGCGTATTTCACGTACACGGTCTGCTTGGGAATGCATGTGCGGTGGCCGACCGCGCTCGGAGCGGTGTTTCTGTCGGGCGTGCTGTTCGTGTTGCTGACGATAACGCGGGTACGAGAACAAATCGTGAACGGGATTCCGCTGGGCTTGAAACACGCGACGGCGGGTGGCATTGGAATGTTCATCGCCTTTGTGGGCCTGCGCAGCGCGAAATTGGTAGTGGCCAATCCGTCAACGTTTGTGTCGCTGGGGGATTTTGGAGACCCGGCGGTGCAGGCGGCGTGCGTAGGAATCGTACTGACGCTGGCGCTGATCGTCAGACGAGTGAACGGCGCGATTTTGCTGGGGATCCTGGGGACGACGGCGTTTGGGATCGCGCGTGGGTTGGCCCACTGGCCCGCCACGCTGGTGGCCTGGCCGCATCCCTCCGCAACCTTTTTGAAGCTGGACGTGAAGGGCGCGCTGCATTTGGGTCTGCTGGAGATTATTTTCATATTTCTGTTCGTGGACCTGTTCGACAACGTGGGGACCATGGTGGGGGTGTGCGAACAAGGCGGGTTTGTGAAATATGGAAAAATTCCGCGCGTGGGCAAAGCGCTACTGGCGGATGGAATCGGGACCATTTTTGGGGCGCTGACGGGAACTTCGACGGTAACCAGCTACATCGAGAGTGCATCAGGTGTGGCTGCTGGAGCGCGCACGGGTTTGAGCAATGTGATGGTGGCAGCACTGTTTTTGATGGCCATGTTCTTTTCGCCGGTGGCCGCGGCGATCCCCGCATTCGCGACGGCGCCGACGTTGATTCTGGTGGGCGCACTGATGACCGAGTCGATCGCGCGAGTGCAGTGGGACGAGTTCACCGAAGCATTTCCGGCGTTTGTAACGCTGATTGCCACGCCAATGACATTCAGCATTGCCACGGGATTGAGCCTTGGGGTGATTACGTACGTAGTGGCAAAGGTAGCTGCGGGGAAATACCGGGAAGTGAGTGTGCTCGTGTGGGTGCTGACGGTGCTTTTCCTTTTGCGATATGCGTATATGGCGGCGGAGTGAGAAGAGCCAAAGTGAAAAAGTAAAAGAGTGAAAGGGTTCAAGAGTGGGACGGGTGCGGGTTGGCGTTCTGTTGGGCGAAGAGTTTGGCTACAGTGTCTAGCGTGTCGATTTCAGAGACGGGCTTGTCTTTGCGAATGCGGACGATGCGCGGGAAGCGAAGGGCGTAGCCACTGGCGTGGCGATTGGATTTTTGGATGTTGTTGAAGGCGACTTCCAGGACGACCACAGGCTCGACGGTGCGGACGTGGCCATGATCTTCGAGCGTGTGTTGCAGGAAGAACTGAGTGTACTCGAGAATTTCGGCGTCGGTTAAGCCGGAATAGGCCTTGCCAATATTCAGAAGTGTTTCCCTGTCGCGCACTGCGAAGGTGTAATCGGAAAGCACGCCGTGGCGTTTGCCATGGCCGTATTCAACGGCGGTGACGACAACATCGAGCGTGGCGAAGGGTTCCTTGAGTTTGAACCAGAAGCCACCGCGCCGGCCGGGTGTGTAGGGCGAATCGGCGACCTTGGCGACGATGCCCTCGTGACCTGCGCCGAGCGCGTTGCGAAAGGCTTGTTGCACCGCGTCAGTTGTTCTGCATTCGACCCGTGAAGCGACCCGCAAAGCCGCGGGAGCGTTGGTGAAAAGCGCGTCGAGGCGGCCCTGGCGCGTGGTGAGCGGCTCGTCTAAGAGCAAGTTGTCATCCTGAAAGAGCAGGTCGAACGCCACATATTTCACGGGAATGTCGGATTGCAGGAATAGGTCCAGATGCTTGCGGCCCAGACGCTTTTGCAATTCGGTGAAGGGCAGCGGCCGATTTTCGCGCCAAGCCAGAATCTCACCATCAAGGATCAACACTCCCGGTAATTGCGAAATGGGCGCGATAAGTTCAGGGAATTCGGTGACCTCGTCGAGGGTGCGAGAGAAGATCCGCACCCTGCCGTGGCCGTCTTTGTGGATTTGCGCCCGAATGCCGTCATATTTTTCCTCGACGAAGTACGAATTAGCATCAGCCGGCGTCGCCTCTTTGCCAAAGAGGTCGCCAGGAGTTTCTATCGGAGTGGCCAGCATGAACCCGAGCGGATGAAACAAGCGGACGGCAGCGGTGGCCAACTTGTCGTCAGCGGCGAGAGTGAGGGTTTCGCCGATGTCCCCGGTCATCATGTTGGCGCGACGCACATCCGCAAACGGACGGTCATAGGCTTTGGCAATCGCTTCTTCGACAAGACTTTCTTTTGAGCCGATACGCAGGTCACCGGTGATGATTTTCACCATGTATTTGACGTCGCCAGCGCTGGCCCTCTGAAAAGCTTTGCTTAAAAGTTCCGTCTTCTGCGCCTGCCCACGCGAGCCGGCGAGAGCTTCGAAAAGTTGCGCGACCCCCGCAAGCGACAAGTCGCCCTCGCGATGCGTAGAAGAGAGTAAGTCTTCGGCCATGTCACCCAGGTCGCCATGCTTGCGATAGGCGGAGCCCAGGGGTTGGCCGGCTTTGCCGGCGGCTTCGGCAATCAGTCGTGACAGACTGGCGCCCCCAACGCCCAGTGTGCGCTCATCGTGTTTGGGGAATGGATGGGCGGAGAAGAAGCGAGCAGCGAGTGCGGCGTCAGCTGTGGTGAGCGAGCGGAAATATTCACTGAGCAGGCGCAGCTTTTCGAGTTTTTTCGTGGTGGCGCCAATGGCGTTGGCGGTTTGTACGAAGGTGCGCATGGCGCGATCGGGCTCGTTCAAGAGAATACGCGAAAGCGGGCCGAGGTTAGATGCAGGAATGAGAACAGAGCGGCACGGGTGAGGCTAATCGATCGAATGGCTTTCAGCAGCACAGTTTACTAAAATGTAGGTGCCCGGCTTTCCTTCCTTCATCCAAGGAGCAACCATGGTTAAGAAGCCCAAGACCAAGAAGCCCGGAGTAGTCCGGAAGATCATCAAGCACCCGCACGAACCGGAGAAGGCGGAAATCAGCATCGCCGGCGCGGACGATCTCTATCGCGAAATCCGCATCGAAAACAAGCTGGAAAACGAAGAGGGCGAAAAAGTGAAGCTGAAGCAGGGCGCGCATGTGGAAGTGACCGTCGAGGCCGAAGACACAGATACGCTCCCCAAAGGCGAATAGTTAAGCGCGAAAGTTACCGCACAGTTACGAGGTCGCAAAAAAATCAGAGTGCGGGGAAAGCATTGCGAATTACAACTTCGCGATCAGGGCAACCCCGCGGCCACCAACTGCCCGCCCAATGCCCGCTCGAGATCAACCGTGAAATTGATCTAGCTGACCGTTCCCGGCGACATCACTGGTTTGCAATGCACCCCCCGGAAGGATGAAGGGCAAGAAACTCGCGCTCATAGGGCTCTCTTTTTTTGCGGGGCAGGTCTAACGGTACCCGAAGCAGAGCTGCATGAAGATGGCGCCGAGTAACGAACAGAACAAGGCCGCAGGCATGGCAATAGCGCCGATTTTGAGAAAGCTCCAAAAGCTGACTTCGAGTTTTTCCTTGCGAAGCGCGATAAGCCAGAGAATGGTGGCGAGTGAACCGGTGATGGAAAGATTGGGACCCAGATCGACGCCGATTAGAACGGAGCTGGCAATCAGGCCCTTACCGTGGGTGGCCTGAAGAGTGCTGCCGGCAATGAGGCCAAGGGGAAGGTTGTTGACGAGATTGTTGGCGACGCCCACGACAAACCCCGCGAGCAGGGCTCCCGCGGTCGCGGGCATGGCGACAACGCGGGCCAGCCAGGCTTGGGTAATACGCATCGCGCCGATGCGCTCGACGGCGTCGACCATGATAAACAAGCCAGCAACCAGAGCTAGAGTGGACCAGCTGATCTCCCGAAATAGAGGCAACGGATTGCTGCGCGAGAGGAGCGAGACGATGACGGTGACCGCGAGCGCGGTGAGGCACGTGGGCAGGCCTAAATCCCAATGGAGAGCCGAAGCAATCAGCAGGACGACAGCAGTAGCGCCCAAGCTCGCGAGCATCAGTTTCCCGTGATCGTGGAGAAAGTGATTTTCGCTGATCTGGACGGTGATGGGCTCGCGCAGATGGCGCCGGAACATCCAGCGCAGAACCCAGAAAGTGGTAAGGATGGATAGGAGTGACGGCAGGCCGAACCGTAGAAGCCATTCGCCCAGAGCGGGCATTTCCTTGTGGAAGACAACGAGGTTGGCGGGATTCGAAATAGGAAGGACAAAAGAAGCGGCATTGGCGATGAAAGCGCAAACGAAAAGGTAAGGCAGCGGCTCGATGCGCGCTTTGCGAACAGCGGCGAGAATGGCGGGGGTAAGAACGACGGCGGTGGCATCGTTGGACATGAAAATAGTCACAAGTGTGCCAGCGCCGTAGACGAGAAGAAAAAGGAACGACGTGGAACCGCCGGCGTGACGCACCGCCGCGGAGGAAAGCCAGTCGAAGACACCGTGTTTGGCAGAGAGTTCCGAGAGAAGCATCATGCCAATGAGGAAAAGGTAGACGTCTGTGCCCTTGGCCGCGGCATGCGCGGCACCTAGGAGCGGTTCCAGGCGAAAGACGAGAAGCAAGGCAACGCCGCCGGCAATCCAATAAGCTTCCGGAATTCTCCACGCTCGCACCAGCATGAGCAGAATGCTGGCCGCGACGATGAACACCAGCCAGAAGTGCGGATTTTGCAAAAACAATGCGGAACTCTCCCAGTTCTTCGCGTTGAATTCCCCAATTATGATGGCATTTGCGGAACGCACCGGGGAAAAAGCTGGGCCGCAGATGATCCAAAGGGAAATCGGGCTGCCGTCAGCACCAGTTTTCAGTTGGATTGGACGTCGGAGAGGTGCTGCGGCGTTACAAAACACCGTAGGAGAGAGGCTGTATTTTTGAGCTTTCGAAATGGGGGAAGGCCTGGAAGAGAAGACTCGAGAAATTTGCAAAACCTGAAAGTTCGTTAACCCAAAGGGGTAAGTAGGGAGTTAGGCTTAGAAAATGATGCTGAACACATTCAAGAATGTGCTGGTGTTGTTTGCGGCGGTGGCCATGCTGGCGGTTTCTTGTTCAGGACAGAACAAAAACGAAAAGACGCTGCTGGCGGAAAATCATGTGCAGTTAGCATTGGAAGTTCCGGCCAGTTTCCGCTTCGTGGCTTTTGGCGACACGAGATTCCACGACCCGGCGGACACGGAAGTGGCGAACGCGGCGATCCGGCAAGCTCTGGTTGCCGCTATCGACAAAGAGAACCCGGCGTTTGTTTCCATTGGCGGAGACATTGTCTATAACGGGTACGACGCGAAGGATTGGCAGGTGTGGGATACGGAAACAGCGGTCTGGCGGGAGCACAAGATTCCTATTTATCCGGCGATCGGCAATCACGATTTGCATGGGAATGTGCAGACGGCCTTGGACAATTATTTTGCGCGGTTTCCGGAATTGAAGCAGAGCCGCTATTACTCGGTCCGTCTGGGCAACGCCGTGATGCTGGTGCTGGACAGCGCGTTGGATGAAACCTCGGGACTACAGGGCGATTGGCTGAGGGATCAGCTGGACCATCTGCCGTCAACCTCCGATTTTGTATTTATGGTATTTCATCACCCACCCTATACCAGTTCGTCGGACGATAAGACCTTCGGCGGCGGGCACTCCGCGCGGGCCACGGAACAAGCGCTGGGGAAGTACCTCGAAAAACGGCAGCAGAAGCTGCGCGCGCGCATCGTCGTGTTCAACGGGCACGTGCACAATTACGAGCGGCACGAGCATGGCGGAGTGATTTATTTTGTGACCGGAGGCGGAGGCGCTCACGCCTATCCCATCGTGCGTAAGCCGGACGATCTCTATAAAGATCCCGGAGTGAATTATCACTACTTGCTGGCGGAGGTGGATCACAATCGCCTGACGGTAACCATGCACAAGGTGGAAATCAAAGATGGAAAACAGATTTGGAGCCAGCCGGACTCGGTGACCATCACGGCTCCGGCAGCGCTGCCGGCGGCGGCAGACTGAGCCCCGCGCCGGAAGGAAACCCGCGTTTTGCCGTATGATACGACCATGCGGCTTCTGTTGGTGGAAGACGACCCACGCATCGCGCGTTTTGTGACCCGCGGCTTGCAGGAGCAGGCGTACGCGGTGGATGCCGTCGCGAACGGAGACGACGCGCTGTACCAGGTGGAAATCAACGATTACGACCTAGTGATTCTGGATGTGATGATTCCAGGTAAGGATGGCTTCGAAACCTGCCGGGCAATTCGTTCTTTGGGCAGGCGGATCCCCATACTGATGCTCACCGCACGTGATGCTGTGGAAGATCGCATTCGCGGATTGGACGCGGGGGCGGACGATTATCTGACCAAGCCGTTTGAGTTTGGAGAGTTGTTGGCACGGTTGCGGGCGCTGCTGCGGCGTCCGAGGGATTTGCAACCCTCGCAAATCCGGGTTGGAGATTTGGAGCTGGACACCGCGTCGCAGACGGCGCGTCGCGGCCACACCACGATTCCGTTGACGGCCAAGGAATATGCGCTGCTGGAATATCTGGTCCGCAACGCGAATCGCGTGGTGGGACGCTCCGAAATTGCCGAGCATGTATGGGACGAATCGTTCGATCCTTTTTCGAACCTGATCGAAGTGTATGTGAATCGCCTGCGGCGCAAGCTGGGCGAAGACAACGGGAAGCCGCTGCTGCAGACGCGTCGAGGCAGCGGCTATATTTTGTGCGCGCCAACCGAAGGCGGGGAGCCCGGCAGCGACAGCGCGACGGTTACTCGCAGCACCAGGAAGCCGCATGTTTGATTCGGTGCGCGTGCGGCTAACGTTGTGGTACACGCTGGTTTTGGCCTTGACGCTGATTGCGGTATCAGCGCTGACCTACTTCTTGTACTGGCATAGCCTGGCGCGGCGCACCGACGGAGACTTGGCGCAACTCTGCGACGCGTTCCTTACGACATTCAACGATGAAGTGGCAGACGCAACGGGGCCGAACGGGTTGAAGGATGCCGCGAGAGAAACGCTGCTGGAGCACCGTTTTCGGGGCACCTTTTTTGGGTTGGTGAATGATTCGGGAGTCGTGGAAAGCTCGCTGGAGCTCCCGGGAGGCGGCAATCACAGAGAGCATGGGGAAGCGGATAATCTTTCCCCAGAGATTTTTCGCGGCTTGGCAGGTTCCGTGAGCAGCGAGCCCAGCACCGTGCGAGTAGGCAGAGACGAATACCGGGTGTTGACCAGACGGTTTGAAGCTTCGGGGCGACCCTACACGCTGGTGGTTCTGCAATCGCTGCACGCGCAAAAACGAATGATGGGGGGCATCCGGAGTACATTTTTATGGGCTATTCCGGTGGCATTGTTGTTGGCCAGCGCCGGCGGGTATTTCCTGGCGCGGAAAAGCCTGGCGCCCATCGTGGCCATGGCTTCGGAGGCGCGCAGCATCGGTGCCGCGAATTTGCAGCAGCGCTTGCCGGTGGCGAACGATCGCGACGAACTGGGAGAGTTAGCCCAGACGTTCAATCAGTTGTTGGGACGGTTGGAGGCGGCATTCGACCAGCAGCGGAGATTCATGGCAGACGCTTCGCATGAACTGCGAACGCCGGTAGCGATTCTGCGTGGAGAGGCGGAAGTGACGCTGTCGCAGCCGGAGCGTTCGCCGAGCGATTATCGCGAGACGCTTGCAATCCTGCAGCAGGAAGCGCAGCGGCTCGGCCACATTATCGAAGATCTGTTTACCTTGGCCCGCGCCGATGCCGGGCAGTTTCCGCTGACGTTGAAGGACACGTACCTGGACGAAATTGCGGGGGAAGCGCTAGTGCGCGCGCGCTCGTTGGCTTCAGCGAAGAAAATCACACTGCGGTCCGCGATCGAGCCGGATCTGCCCATTCACGCAGATGGGGCTTTGCTGGACCGCATGCTGCTGAATCTTCTGGACAACGCCATCAAACATTCGCCGTCCGGCAGCACCGTTAGCCTGGCCTGTGGGCGTCAGGGCGACCGCTACGTGGTTAGCGTTTCGGACAATGGCCCGGGAATACCGGCGGAACTCCAGGGGAGAGTCTTCGAACGATTTTTTCGCGCGGATAAGGCTCGATCGCGTGCCGAGAAAGGGGAAACTGGTGGGGCGGGACTGGGCTTGTCGATTGCGCGCTGGATTGCCGAAGCGCATCACGGTTCGCTGGTGCTCGCGCGTTCCGATCAGACGGGAAGCACATTTTCTGCGTCGCTCCCGGTAACCACCCCGGTCTGACCCCGGGATTCAGTTAATCGTACGTTTATCTGCAAATTTCTAGTCTGGAAGTCGGCATAAGTCTGTTCGTTATGCAGGTTAACGTGCGTTTCGAATGAAGATAGCAGACTTTTTGGGCAGAAAATTCGCGAAGTTCCTGTGGTTGTTTCTCTGGATTGCGCCCGGCTACGTCTGCGCACAAGGAGGACCGCCGTATTACACGAACGACCCAGGCACCCCGGGCAATTTGAATTGGGAAATCAATATCGGCTACATGCCGTTTTACTACACGAACCAGTCGGTTTCCCATACGCCCGATTTGGACATTAATTTCGGGTTGGGTGACCGCATTCAGCTTACTTACGAAACCGCATGGCTGCGCGTGCAAAATCCCGGCCAGCCGGTGAAATATGGATTGAACCAGTCGAATCCGGGGGTAAAGTGGCGTTTTTACGACGGCGGACCAGGGAAGCTGGCCATCTCAATTTTTCCCCAGTTTTTCTTAAATAATCCCAACAGCGCTGTCAACCGGCAAATCACGTCGCCGAATAACTCGTTTCTGCTGCCCGCGGAATTTACCAAGAAATTTGGACCGGTCGACGTGGATTTCGAAATTGGCTACCAATTTGTACACAACGGACCCGATGGTTGGATAACCGGCCTGGTCGTGGGACACGACTTCACACCCAAGCTCGAGGGCGACATCGAATTCTACAGCGTAGGGACGTTTCATCCTTCTTATAATCAGCAGACGTTGGACCTGGGCGGACGCTACAAACTTCACAGCCCGGTGATTCTGCTGTTTATGGCTGGACGGGCTCTCGAGCCTGCTGGGCCAAAACAGGCTTATTTCGTCGGCTATTTCGGGATCCAGCTGTTGCTCCCTCCAAAGTCGTACCCGAAAGACGCTCCCGGAGCCAGTAAAGACTGATTTGTAATACTTCATTCACAAGACATTTACACCGCGCGGCCTAGTATCTGGTTAAGGGGAAGTCCTCCACATGCACGTGCTCATCGTTGAAGACGAGCCAGAGATGGCGCAGCTTCTTGCGCGAGGTTTGCGCGAGGAACAATTTGAAATCAGCCTGGCGCGCGACGGACGCACGGCCCTCGAGAAATCCGCCGAAACGTCCTTCGATGTGATCCTGCTGGATGTGATGCTGCCGCAGATGAATGGCTTGGAAGTGGCGCGACGGCTCCGGCATCGCGAAGAAGACACGCCGGTATTGATGCTGACGGCGCGCGACTCTGTGCCAGACATCATTAATGGCTTGAACGCCGGCGCGGATGATTACCTGACGAAACCGTTTTCCTTTTTGGAGTTGCTCGCGCGCATCCGCGCACTGGCGCGGCGCCGGCAGACCCGCCGGAAAAACGTGCTGGAGCTTGAGGATCTGGTGCTCGATGTAACCTCGTTACGCGCTTTTCGCAAGGGCCGGGAGATTCATCTTTCACACACAGAATACCGACTGTTGGAGCTGCTCGTGCGGAATACCGGGAGAGTGGTGTGTCGCAGCGAGATTCTGGCGAGCATCTGGGGGCACGGGCGGGAAGTTACCGAAAATACGCTGGATGCGTTTGTGCGGTTGTTGCGAAAGAAGATTGATCAAGATTCCGAAACAAAGCTGATCCACACGCACCGCGGTTTTGGCTATTCCGCAGGCACGGTGAATCCGCTGTGAAGCTGACGTTGCGCGCGCGGCTGACGCTGCTGTATTTCGTGGTGTTGGCGGCGTCCTTTGTGGCCTTTTTCTGGATCTGCGATTTTGGGTTCCGCCGCGGGATTCAGACCACCGTTAACGACGCTTCCCGGAGCAATTTGGAAATTGTCCAGCGCGTGGTGAAATTGTCCAACGCGAAAGGTCTGCCCAAGGTTCAGAAGGAGTTGACGGAGCTTTCCGAATTGTGGGCGAACAACGCGATTTTTGAAGTCGCCAGTGCGGATGGCTCGTGGATATTCCGGTCGCCGCGTTTTCTGATGGCGGAAACACCCCTTCCTGCTCCGACCGCGGATCATGTTTCCTTCCTGACCACGAACCTGGATAGCGAGCAATATCGCATCGCCCAGAAAAGCGTATGGATTGATGGCAGCTTGTTTCACATCAGCGCGGCGGTGCCGACGGAGCCCTTCGATCAGGCGCTGGACCGTTTTCGGCTGATCGAAAAGCGATTCTTGCCGCTACTGGTGGTGCTCGCATCGGTTCTGGGCTATTGGCTGAGCGGAAGAGCGCTGGCGCCGGTGAACCGCATCATCGAATCGGCGGAGCAAATTGGGCTGCAGAATTTGTCGCAGAGGTTGGAAGTGCCTAAAGCCGTGGATGAATTGCATCGTCTGACCGTAACGCTGAATGCCATGTTGGAGCGCATCGAATCGTCCGTAAAACGGATTCGTCAGTTTACCGCGAATGCCTCGCACGACTTGCGCACGCCGGTTTCACTGATTCGCACGCACGCGGAACTGGCATTGCGGCGGACGCGAAGCGAATTGGAATACCGGGAATCGCTGGGGCGCATTCTGAGCGTGTCAGAAGAAACCACGCAGTTGATCGAAAGGCTTTTGACACTGGCGCGAGCGGATGCCGGGGCGGCCCAATTGCACTTCACCGAGATAGATCTGAGCGTAGTGCTGGAGAAAGCGGCGCGGCAGATCGCCGTGCTGGCCCATTCGAAAGGTTTGTCCTTCGCCGCCGAATTTTGTCCGGCGCACTTGCTGGCGCACGGCGACGCTGCGGCGATAGAAAGCTTGCTGCTGACGGTTCTGGATAACGCGGTGAAGTACACGCGACCGGGCGGCCGGGTGCATCTGCGCTGTTTGGCCAACGCGGACGCGGCGTTGATTGAAGTGGAAGATACGGGGATCGGCATAGCAGCGGATGATATTCCGCGAGTGTTCGACCGATTTTTCCGGGCGGATCAGTCGAGGTCCGCGGAAGTCAAGGGAACTGGTTTGGGATTGTCGATTGCCCAGTGGATCGCGGAAACGCACAAGGGGCGGATTGAAGTGGAAAGCAGGTTGGGGGCTGGTTCGATTTTCCGGATTACGCTGCCCTTGTTGGCGGGAGTGGCACCAACCGGTTCGTACCAGGGCCAGGAACTGTTGGATTCGGAAGCGGCCGTTTCCTGAAAGATTTTTCACATGAAAAGTCTTTCAGCCCTTTTTCAACTATTTGTTCACCAGCGTTTATCGGTGTTTAAGCAGGGTCAGGCTTAATAAGTTCAAACAACAGGCTTCGCGAGTTTCAGAGAGCCCAGCTCGCAGGAAATGTAATTCACCGGAAGCACGCGAAGGTCTGCACGGTGCGAGAGAGTTAATCGTCGAGCCGAGTCAGTTTGGTTCAGGGTAGTCACCCCAGATAACGTAGCGCTCCCTACGGTCGAAGTGTCGAGTGAACAGTCGAGTGGAACTGTATTCACTGAGCTGCATATGTCCCTATTTTTTGGAGGTAACACTGTAATGAAAAGATTTTGCCGCCTGATTGCGATGCTTTTTGTCACGATGGCAATCGTCTCTGTGCCATCGCTGATCGCCCAAACCGATACAGGGACGCTGAGCGGGCACGTAATGGATCCAAGCGGAAGTCTGCTGCAAGGAGCGCAGATCCAGTTGCAGCCGGGAGGGAGAACGGCGGTATCGGACCAGACTGGCGGATATTTCATCAATGGACTAACCCCTGGAAACTACACGATAAGCGTGAGCTACGTAGGTTTTGCGGCATTTAAGCAGAGTGTGGATGTGACCGCGAACCACACGACAATCTTCGACGTGAAGATGCAGGTGGCATCACAGAAAGACCAGATCATCGTGACTGCGGAAGGGGCGCTGGGGGAAGCCGAACAAATCAACCGGGAGAAGAGCGCCGATAATGTGCTCCAGGTGATCTCCAGCGAAGTGATCATGTCCTTGCCAAACGCGAATATAGCGGACGCAGTCGGCCGTTTGCCCAGTGTGTCTCTGGAACGCGACGAAGGCGAAGGCAAATACATTCAGGTGCGCAGCATGGAACCGCGCTTGACCAACGCGACGATCGACGGGGTGGAAGTACCTTCACCAGAACCGGGTGTGCGGCAGATCAAATTCGATGCCATGCCGGCGGGCCTGGTGGAATCGGTGGAAGTCAACAAGACACTACAAGCCAACATGAACGGCGACGGGATCGGGGGGTCGGTAAACATCGTAACCAAGACGGCCGGGGAACGTCCGACCTTGGATCTGTTTGGCAGCGGCGGCAGCACGGCGATCGAGGGAGGCCGGAGCCTTGGACTGTTCGGCGGCACGATTGGGGAGCGATTCGGCACCGACAAGCGCTGGGGCGCACTCCTTGGTGGAACGTTTGATTTCAACAATCGCGGGATCAACGATATCGAGCCGGTACCTGATGTAGCGACCCTTCCGAACGGATCGACAACCCGGTGGTTCGATACGCAGGATATCCGCGAATACGCGTATTTTCGGTCGCGGTGGGGACTGACCGGTAGCGTCGATTACAAACTGGGAGAAGGCTCTGACATTTACGTTCGTGGAATCTATTCCAGCTTCAAGGACTACGGGAACAAGTGGGTTTATACACTGACGGACAACACGCCGGGAATTCAGTTGTTGAACTCGGCGGGCTGCTCCACCGACAACAACAACAATACGGTAGCCCCTTGCAGCGGCGTGCCCGCGTTCAGCGAATCCAATCGCGTGCCGGTATTCGATATCGGCAGCCTGGTGCTGGGAGGCAAACACGTGTTGACGACGACTTGGATCGCTTGGGACGTTTCCGTGGGCCGTTCCGAAGAACTTAAATCCGGCGGAAACGAAGGCGCGGATTTCGCCTACAACGGTTCAACCAGTACTTGCCAGTTCAGCCCGGCGCTGACAACTCATGTGTATGTTCCGCAGTGGACGCCGAACTGCTTTGCGCAGGCCTACCAGCCACCGAATTACAGCTTGACAGACATCACCACGTCTTTCGGCCAATCGCCACAGCTCAACTTGCAAGCTTCCGCGGCGGTTGGGAAACGGTACGAGCTTTTCGGGCACCTATCCACCATCGAAATCGGCGGAAGATTCCGGAACGCGCACAAGTTCGACGATTCGTACACGCCGGTGTATGACCCGAACGGAACGTTGTCAATGGAGCAGTTTCTGGGGAACTACACTAACAACAACTATTATTCGGGAAATTATCAGCTTGGGCCGGTGACCCAATGGTCGAAGCTGCTCAATTATCTCAACGCGAATCCGTCGGCATTCACGCTGCAGCCCGGCACCGTAGGCCCGAACCCCGGAAACTTCGATTTGGTCGAGCAAGTATCTGCGGGATACGTGATGGATACCATAGACTTCAGCAAATTCCGGATTGTTGCGGGTTTGCGAATCGAAGGCACGGACCTGACCACGTACACCTACCAGTGCGATGCCACATGCGTGAACACTCCGACACAACAGGGCGCCGTAAACCTGAAGCTGAACGGCTCGTATGTGAACTTTTTGCCGAGCGCCTCCTTCCAATACAAGCTCGATTCTGACACCAACATCCGCGTGGTCTACTCGCGGGCACTGTCGCGGCCGGACCCCCAAGATATTGCGCAGGCTTTTAGCGTGACTCTGAACCAGAATCCAAACTTGCTCTCGTTGGGGAATGCTAATTTAAAGGCGGAAAAGGCGAATAACTATGATGTTCTGATCGAGCATCACTTGAAGCCCTACGGGATCATCCAAGGTGGCTTCTTCTACAAGCAATTGTATCTGCCGATCGTGAGCGACCAGATCTATAAGCAGAACTACAATCCGGATCCGAGCAATCCCTTGTATCCCACGGGCGACTGGTTGATTTCACAGTCGGTAAACGCAGGAACCGGGTGGCTGGCGGGGTTTGAAGCGGCCTATTTGCAGCAGTTCACGTCACTGCCAGGCGCTTTGAGTGGGTTGGGCTTGTCCGCAAACTACAGTTTCACAGACTCGGCGGCGTGTGGCCTGCCCGGACGCTCGGACTGCCCCAGGCTGCTGCGGCAAGCACCAAACGTGTTCAACATCAGCCCCACGTTCAATCGAAACCGTCTGGCGCTTCGCGTTGGCATGACATACAACCAAGCAAGCATCTACCAATACCAATATCAAGACGGCACGGGAAGCAGTTGCACGTGCACCGGAGGCAGCGGGGCCACTCCGGGCGGCCTGTATGGACCGAACGGGGACAACTACCTTTACTCGCACTTTCAGCTCGATGCACAAGGGAGTTATCGCTTGAATTACGGATTCACGGTTATGGCTTATGGCATGAACCTGACCAACGAAGTGTTTGGGTTTTATAACGGTCAGAAACAATACCTGACCCAGCGCGAATACTACGGACCAACCTTCGCGGTCGGGTTGCGCTGGTCACCCACGCACGAAAAGAACTGAAGCTTGCAACACCCCAATCGGCCGGTGTGCACCTGACGAAAGTGTGCACCGGCCGTTCCCGTGAAATGGCGGTTTGAAAAAGAAAATCAGGCCGAGTTTAGGTTGGATTTAAGTGGGACTTGGTAAGAAGGGTGCGAGTTCAGGAGGGATAATGAGCAGAATTGGGACGTCGCTGGCTGGGGTCATGCTGTTGGTTGCTGCCGTGGCGATGGCGGCGGTGGATTATCAGCCGCTGAAAAAGGTCGCGGTGCCCGGCACCGGGGGTTGGGATTACGTTACCGTGGATGCAGTTGCGCGGCGCGTGTATGTTTCGCACTCCACGCAGGTGGACGTGTTGGATGCTGATTCTTTTTCGGTCGTCGGCACGATTCCGAACACGCCGGGAGTACATGGCATCGCGGTCGCGCCAGACGCGGGGCGCGGGTACATCTCCGCAGGGAAGGCCGATGCAGTGATCGCGTTCGATCTGAAGACGCTGAAGCCGCTGGAGCAGATTAAAGTCGGAAAGAAACCCGACGCGATTATTTATGAGCCGCTGACCAGGCGTATCTATGTGATGAATGGCGACAGCGACAGCATCAGCGTGCTGAACGCGGCCGACGGCAAAATCGTGGGGACGATTGTGCTGGGTGGCGGCCCGGAATTTGCAGTTTCCGACGGCAAGGGGAACCTCTACGTGAACCTGGAAGAGCAAAACGAGACGCTGCACATCGACGTGAACAGCATGACCGTGAAAGACCGTTGGCTGCTGGCGCCCTGTGCCACGCCAACGAGCCTGGCCATGGACATTCAAAATCGCCGGCTGTTTGTGGGTTGCCGCAGCAAGCATTTCGCGGTGCTGAACGCGGACACAGGCAAGATTGTGTTTACCGCGCCCATTGGAGAGCGCGTCGATGCGGCGGCGTTCGACAGCCAGACGCGTCTGGTCTATCTGTCGACGGGAGACGGCAAGGTTTCCGTGTTTCGCCAGGAATCGCCGGACCAGTACACCGTGGCGCAGGAAATCACCACGAAGCCCGGAGCGAAGACCATGGGCTACGACACAAAGACGGGGAATTTATTTGTGCCCACCAGCGAGAATGGCGCGATGCAGGTGTTAGTGCTGTCGCAAAAGCACTGAGGCGTTCGACCGCCTGGGCTATGGTGCCCGGAAGAGGACTCGAACCTCCACGACCGTGAGGCCACCAGCTCCTGAAGCTGGCGCGTCTGCCAATTCCGCCATCCGGGCACTAAAACCAATTCTATCGCATGAAAAGAGAAATCCAAAGTCCGGGCATCCGGAATTGCGTCTGTGGGCTAAAGATTTACGTTTGCCGGCAAAAATAGGACTGCTCGCGGCTGCGATCTTGCCGGAGCGCGCCGCTGAACCGTGCTTCCCCGTTCACACCTTCAGGAACGGATCAGGAGCAAACGCGATGGATATCGGGCATCCACCTTCTCCTGCGTCTCGGCATTTTTTTCGCGCGAATAACCAGGAGCACTGCGAGGACTGCCACCAGTGAGCCTACGAAAAGGAGTTGGGACATGGAGCCTCCTTATCTCGTCAGTTCAGAATGGGCCGATGGGAATCGGATACCCGCTACGATAACCGCTTTTCAAAAAGCGCCGGGAACTATTTGCCCCGATGTTCTGGATTCGTAAACAGGGCCCAGCGGCTGGATGACCCATGTTTTTCGGCAAGAACTCACCACAGAGACCGCCGAGGTCCACAGAGGAAACGGAGGATGGTTGGTAGTTCTCACTCCGCCCCGGTCCTATTCATACCGCAGCGCGATGATCGGATCGACTTGCGTGGCCCGCCGCGCCGGTAGATAGCACGCCAGGCATGCCGCCACCAGCAACGCCGCCGGCGCCAGGAACAGCGTCCACGGATCAAAGGCCGACACTCCCCAGAGCTGCGATTGCACGAAGCGCACCGAAAAGAAAGAAACCACCAGCCCAATCACTATGCCCGCGCCTACCAGTCCCAACCCCCGCCGCAGCACCAACTGCAGAATGTTCCCCGGCTCCGCACCCAATGCCATGCGCACTCCCAGCTCGTGCGTCTGCAGCGTCACCGAATAAGACATCAGCCCAAACAAACCGATCAGCGCCAGCGTTAATCCAATCGCCGCGCACGTGCCGAACGAAATCAGCCGGAATTTCGGTTTTTGGAAAATGAAATATTCCAGTTGCGATTGCAGCGTATCCGCCTGCCGCACAACCACGCTGGAATCCACATCCGCCGTCATCTGCCGAATCGGATTCGCCAGCCGCATCGGATTGCTGATGGCCCGCACCAGAATCGTGCGATCGTCAATCCCCGTAAAGGTATAGGGGATGTAAGCCATTGGCTCCACTTTGTGCTCAGAATTGAAGCCCTTTAGGTCCGCGACTACCCCCACGATCTCGTAGTACGCGTCGTGCGGAAACTCGGGAATCTGGTCAAACACGTTGAATTTGATTTGCCGCCCCAGCGGGTTCTCTCCTCCAAAATACGTCCTGGCCAGCATGCTGTTCACCACCGCCACGCGACGCGCTCCCGCAACGTCGTTCGCAGACAGCAGCCGCCCACGCAGCAACGCGATACCCACAGTCGAGAAGTAACTCTCATTGACGGCATCGAGCGCGGTCCGCCATGGCTTCTCGTGCGGCTTGCCGGGAATGGTCACGTCCTCCGTGCCCCCCTCGCTCATAAAGGGCAGGCCAAAGGACACCGCGGCGCCGGTTACCCCGGGCAGAGAGTCGATTCGCGGCAGCAACTGGTCGAAGAACTCTCGCTTGCTTTCGGCGGCTTCGTAACTGTGCGCCGGAAAATGCATGCGCGCGAACAAAAGGCCCGACGTGCTGATCCCCGTGTTGTGGTTGTAGATCGCCAGGAAACTCCGCACCATCAAGCCCGCAAAAATCAGCAGCACCATCGACAGCGCCACCTGCGCAATCACCAATCCCCCGCGAATGCGCACTCCTCTCTGCGAAACGACACCCGCATTCACTCCGGACGTCTGCAGGTTCGACCGCAGATCCTTTCTCACCGCCAGGAGCGCCGGCGACAACCCAAACAACAGCGTGGTGATCAGCGACAACAGCACCGCAAACAGCAGCACCGGCAGGTTCAAGCTCATGTCCGCTTCCCCGGGTACGCTGACCCCCGGCACTAGATGAATCACCTCCAACCCCAGGTACGCCAGAACGCATCCCAGCACGCACCCCGCTGTCCCTAGCACCAGGCTTTCCGCCAGCAATTGCCGCACCAACCGCCCCCGGCTGGCTCCCAGCGCCGTCCGCAACGCGAGTTCCCGGGCGCGGGCGCTGTGATGGGTCAAAAGCAAGCTCGCCACATTACTCGACGAAATCAGCAGCAAGAGTAGAACGGCGCCCACCAGCAGCAGCACCGTCTGCTTGAAATCGTCGACAATCACTTCGTTCATCGGCCGCGCCGTCATCTGAAAATGCTCGGGGTAGTCCTTCGGATAGATCGTCGCCAGTTGTTTCGCGATCACTTGCAGGTCCGCTCCCGCCGTTTGCCGCGAAACCTTCGGTTTGATCCGGCCGGTCGCGAAAAAGTAGTACGGATCGTTATTGTCGTTGGCTTCCTGGAAGTTAGCCGGTTCCGCACGATCCCACCGAATCGGCATGTAAAAGTCGGCCCCGTACAGACCGAAGCGGTACGGCATCACCCCAATGATCGTGCGCCGCTGCTTATTCACCGTGATCGTCGATCCGACCACGCCCGTGTCGCCTCCGAACATTTTCTTCCAGAAGCTGTAGCCCAAAAGTGCGACTGGCGCCGCTCCTGCCTGCGCGTCCTGCTCGCTGATCCCCCGCCCAAGTAGCGGCGCCACGCCCCAAAATTGCATCAGATTCGGCGTGCTCACGCACACGTGCACCGGTTCCGGCACATTGCCGTGCATAAACACTGTGTCCCATCCCGAATACGCCACCACATCTTCGAACGTCTGCGCTTGCTTGCGGAACGCTGCCACTTCGTTGAGGTGATACATCTCCCGGAATCGTTCGGAGTTGTGCGCGGTATCGACGATCCCGATCACCGTCAGCCGCTCGGCGTCACGATAAGGAAAGGGGTGCAGCACGCCGTTATAAAAAATACTGAAGACCGTCGACGAAAACCCGATTCCCAGCGCCATGGCCACCACGGCAATCGCCGCGAACGCTGGCGCTTTCCGAAAAATCCGCAGTCCAAAAATCGCATCGCGCAAAAACGGCTCGACAATCGGGATCTCGTGCACGTCGCGAAGCGATTCCTTCGTTTGCTGGATCCCCCCAAGCTTGATCACCGCTTGCCGCCGCGCTTCCTTCGGGCTCTCTCCCTGCTCCACCAGTTTTGCCGTGGATTCCTGAAGGTGGAACTGCAACTCTTTTTCCAGCTCTTTGTCGAGTTGCTTCCGCCGAAACAGGCGTTGCCACCATGTCATGACGCGCCCTCATCGGCGATGCCCAGGATCAAACCAATCGCGTCCGTGAGCCTCTGCCAACTGGCCGCCTGCGCTTCCAGGTGCTTTTGTCCCTTGCGCGTCAACGAATAAAACTTTGCTTCCCGTCCGGTTTCCGTCTGCTTCCAGTCCGCCGACAGCAACTTCCGATTCTCCAGCCGGTGCAGCGCAGGATACAGCGACCCCTCCGGCACTTGCACGACACCGCGCGAAACCTGCTCCAGGCGTTGCGCAATCGCGTAGCCATGAATTGGCCCCATCGCGACAACCTTCAAGATCAGCAGGTCCAACGTACCCTGCGGCAAATCCGATTTCGGCGTAGTCATCACCTTATCCCTATCGCTTCTATACATGCCACTCTAAACCACCACACCTAGAAGCACAAGGTATGTTTCACACCCTCTTTTGTAGCACAGGCTTTAAGCCTGTGGCCTTTGGAGTGCGGTAATAGCTGCCTTCACCATGCAGCTCACCACAAGCCGCAATAGAACCACCTACCTACGAATCTGTCTTTAGTCTCCACAATTTCAAAATGTGGAAATTTTTCACTCCCCACTCCTCTGTTCTCCCTTCCTTAGCTTGTGAACATCATGTCGAAATCGCGTGAGAATTATGCGGATGCTTTGTTTAAAAATTTCTAGCTGCACCCAACGCCACTCGCCGCGCGCCAGTTTTTCCGCAACGTTCTAGAAAAATCCACGGCACACAACCCGCCGGAAATGCGGCCCGGCCTTCTTGCCTCCCACTTTTCCACCAATCCACAGCGCTCATCACAACAACAAGGTTCTCTTTTTCTATTTTTAGAAACAATTCCTGTGAAGCTTGTTGTGGTTGTGTAAATTTCCCAAATTGAAATCGCTTACGATCGGCTTCCGTGCCCTTCGCGAATTCCTCAATACTCACCGCATTTCCACAGCTAGTGACGGCCTCCTGCCCTTTATACTTGGCTAAAAAACGAGTACAGTACGCTAGCGGCACTTCTAACCCGGAGAACTCATGACCGCAACTGGTACCGTTCGCGAGGAAACCCATTCCATGGAATTCAGCGTAAACAAGTCAGCGCTGCTCAATGAACTCACTACCACGCAGGGTGTGGTGGAACGCAAAACCACCATCCCCATTCTTTCTAATCTGCTGGTGGAGGCCAAGGGCAGTCGCCTGGCCATCACCGCCACTGACTTGGAACTTAGCGTTCGTACCTCCTGCGAAGCCAAGATCAAAAAAGAAGGCGCCGGCACCATTCCTGCTAAGAAACTGCTCGAACTGGTTCGCCTGCTCCCCGAAGGCGAGATTAAGTTCAAATTGCTCGATAATCACTGGATCGAAATCATTAGCGACAAGAAAAAATACAAGATGGTCGGCATGGCCAAGGAGAATTTTCCCGCGCTTCCCGCTATGCCTCACACCCTCGTTAAGATCCCCGCAGCTGTGCTGGAGAGCCTGATCGCCAAAACAAAATTCGCCATCTCCATGGAAGAATCCCGCTACACCCTCAATGGGGGTCTGCTGATCATCAAGCCAGATACCTTGGCCATGGTAGCGACCGATGGCCACCGCCTGGCCCTCGCCGAGACCGATCAAAAACTCGCCGGCCTCAACGGGGAAGTGCGTGTTCTGATTCCCAAGAAGGCCATGGACGAAGTCGAAAAACTCTCCGCCTCCGCTGGCTCGGATGCGCAAATGGAATTCGCCAAAGACGAAAGCCATCTCTTTTTCCAGGTGGACCATCGCTTGCTCATTTCCCGCATTCTTACCGGCCAATTCCCCAACTACGAAGCGGTACTCCCGCGTGAAAACAACAAGACCGTCGTCCTGGAACGTACCGAACTCACCGATGCGGTGCGCCGTGTCTCGCAACTCGCGGATCAGCGCTCCCACGCCGTAAAACTTTCCGTCTCGCCGGAAGGCGTGGAAATTTCCGCCTCCAGCCCGGAGTACGGTGAAGCCAAGGAGTCCATCGACAAGGAATACAAGGGCGATCCCATCGCCATCGGTTTCAATTCCAGCTACGTCCTGGATTTTCTCAGTGCCGCGGCCGAGGGCCCCATCAGCATCGAGTTGAAGGACGAACAATCCGCCGGCCAGATGCGCCCGCTCGCCGACGAAAGCTACCGCTATCGCTACGTAATCATGCCCATGCGCATCTGATCCGCAGCTCGTTTATTTCGAAAATAGTCATCGCCTGGCATATCTTAGGTCATTCGTTTCTGCTTCCTTCCCCGATTCCCAGCAGCGAGCTTAAAGTCAGAATTTGTGACTTCAGACTATTGATAGTAATATAACTATGTGAATAACAAAGGTAGGCGCGCACTGCTGGCCCCTAGTCGGATTGAAAACAAGATATTCATTATTCGTCGGCAAAAAGTAATGATTAGCTCTGACCTCGCCATGCTCTATCAGGTGCGGCCCAAGGCCTTGATACAGGCGGTCAAACGCAACGCCTCGAGATTTCCCGACGATTTCATGTTCCAGCTTACGCAGAACGAGGCACGCAACTTGAAGTCACAAACTGTGACTTCAAGTTGGGGAGGGGCTCGCCGTGCCCTCCCGTATGCTTTCACCGAGCAGGGCGTCGCGATGTTGTCGAGCGTGCTGCACAGTGAACGCGCAGTGCAGGTCAACATTGCAATTATGCGGGCATTTCTGCAATTGCGCTCGCTATTGGCCACGCACGAGGATTTGCGTCGAAAAATCGACGAACTCGAAAAGCGGTACGACTCGCAATTCCAAGCGGTCTTTGCGACACTGCGCCAGATGCTGGAAACACCCTTGCCGCAGAGGCGAGAGATCGGTTTTCATGCCCATTTGAAGCCCGTACGCCGTCGTCCGGCCTGACACAAATGACACGTCTGCAAGCCATTTTTTTCACGAACCGAACGGAGCATGAACGCAGTTCTCTCCACTGGCCATCCATTCCCTAATCACAATAAAATAAACAACTTAGTTATCCACAGTGCTCATTCTGAAACTTGAGAAAATACCCTGTTTCCGGTAAAATTTATCTGTTGTCGATTCGTGGTTCTTCCTCCAAATCGACACGTCCGCCAGCACTGCTTGACCCGCTTACGCCCTGCGCCAGGGGTGGGGTCGGCGGCCTGGAGAACATAAGTCTTCGCCACGTCCCGGAGCGCGGGACGGGATGAAGCAGGAACCCTACGAGCTTCGGTCGTGCCCAGCGCGATCGCGGTCAAAGGGTGAGGCGACGCATGGGGATGCCAACATCACGCCTTTCCTGGCTTCAGAAAAATTGGGTTTCACCATCGCCTTAGAGCGCTGGGCTGTTCGACGACTGTTTCAACGCGGTGGGATGGCCGTAGGCACGTTCACCTTAACCGGGTGCTTCGTGCAAGGGAGATGACATGGGCGACAAAGAGACTGTGACCGGCAAGGGCGGTCATCAATACGACGCGAAATCCATCAAGGTTCTCGGCGGCCTGGAAGCCGTGCGTCTGCGTCCTGCCATGTACATCGGCTCAACTGGCGAAATGGGCCTGCACCACCTCGTCTGGGAAGTCGTGGACAACTCCGTCGATGAAGCTATGGCCGGCTTCGCCGATGAAATCAACGTCACCGTGCACGCGGATGACTCCGTCACCGTGGTGGATAACGGCCGCGGCATTCCGGTCGACATGCACGCCACCGAAAAGCGTCCCGCAGCCGAAGTGGTCCTCACCGTTCTTCACGCCGGCGGCAAATTTGATAGCGACACCTACAAAGTTTCCGGCGGTCTCCACGGTGTCGGCGTTTCCGTGGTCAACGCCCTCTCCGACTGGCTCGAACTGGAAATCCAGCGCGATGGCGCGGTCTGGGAGCAGACCTATGAAAAAGGCAAGCCCACCAACAAGCTCAAGCAAACTGGCAAAACCCGCAAGACCGGCACCAAAGTCACCTTCCATCCCGATGCCACTATCTTCGAAAAGACCGTCTTCAGCTACGACACCCTGGCCACCCGCCTGCGCGAATACGCCTTCCTCAACAAGGGCCTGAAAATCACTCTCACCGACGAGCGCAGCGAAAAATCCGCCGAATTCCGTTTTACGGGCGGCATCGCGGAGTTCGTGAAGCATCTCAATCGCGGCAAAACCACACTTCACGATTCTCCTATCTACATGGAAGGCAAAAAAGGCAACGTCGAAATCGAAATTGCCTTGCAGTACAACGATACCTACGGCGAAAACGTCTTCGCCTTTGCCAACACCATCAATACCGTCGATGGCGGCACGCACCTCTCCGGCTTCCGTTCCGCCTTGACTCGCTCGATCAATAATTTCGCTTCCAGCGCCGGCATGCTCAAAGAGCAAAAGGACGAAGTGAGCATTTCCGGGGATGACGTTCGCGAAGGCCTCGTCGCGGTGGTCAGCGTGCGCTTGCCCCAACCGCAATTCGAAGGACAGACCAAGGGCAAACTAAACAGCGATATCAAGGGCGATGTCGAGCAACTCGTGAACGAAAAGCTCGGCGAGTGGTTCGACAAGCACTCCACCGTGGCCCGCCGCATCATCGGCAAGTGCATCGACGCGGCACGCGCCCGCGAAGCCGCCCGCAAGGCTCGCGAACTCACTCGCCGCAAGTCCGCCATGGATACCAGCGGACTCCCCGGCAAGCTGGCCGACTGCCAGGAGCGCGACCCTTCCCGCTGTGAACTCTTCGTCGTCGAGGGTGAATCCGCCGGTGGCTCTGCAAAAATGGGCCGCGACCGCAAATACCAGGCCATTCTTCCCCTCAAGGGCAAGATCCTCAACGTCGAAAAAGCGCGGTACGACAAAATGCTCGGCCACGAAGAAATTCGCGCCATCATCACCGCGCTCGGTACCGGCATCGGCAAGGACGACTTTGACGCCGGGAAACTCCGTTATCACAAAATCATTCTGATGACCGACGCCGACGTCGATGGCTCGCACATCCGCACCTTGCTGCTCACCTTTTTCTTCCGTCACATGAAGGAGCTCATCGATCGCGGCCACGTGTACATTGCCCAGCCTCCTCTCTACCGCGTCAAGCGCGGCAAGAGCGAGCGCTACATTCGCGACGAGGGCGATTTCGCCCGGGAATTGATGAAGCGCGCCACCGAGGACCACGTCGTCAAGGCCAAAGAAGGGGTCAACCTCGAAGGCGCTCGCCTGACCACCTTCCTTCTCAACGTTCAGGAATACGAAGCGGCCGCCGCCAAGTTGGGCCGCCGTCTGCGCGAGCCTGGACTCGTGGAATTGCTTGCCGACAGCGGTCTGGAAAAGAAGACCGATTTTGAGGACAAAAAGGCCCTCGAAAAACTCCTGAAGGAAGTCGAAAAGAGCAAATTGAAACTCGAGGGCAAACTCGTCTTTGACGAAGAACACAGCCTCTACGAAATCCAGTTTGGCGCCCCGCACAATCAGAAAATCAATTGGGCCGTGGCCTCCACCGCGGAATACAAGCGCCTGCGCGCCCTGGCCAAACAGATCGAAGAGTTCAACCACCCGCC
This sequence comes from Candidatus Sulfotelmatobacter sp., assembly GCA_035524015.1. GTDB lineage: Bacteria > Acidobacteriota > Terriglobia > Acidiferrales > UBA7541 > Acidiferrum. The sequence continues at coordinate 1,685 of DATKPS010000169.1, read as the reverse complement.
GTTCACCGTCGCCCGCAACGGCACAAAAGTTTCCAGGGAAAAGGCCACCGATGTCTTGAGCTACGTCATGGAAGACGCCAAGAAAGACTTCACCATTACCCGATTCAAGGGCTTGGGCGAAATGAACGCGGAGCAGTTGTGGGAGACCACCATGAATGCGGAAACCCGCACGCTGCTCCAGGTCAAACTCGAGGACGCGGTCGCCGCCGAAGACATCTTCACCACGCTCATGGGCGAAAACGTCGAAGCGCGCCGTAAGTTCATCGAGGACAACGCTCTCGAAGTCGTGAACCTGGATATCTGACGAAGTTTGTACTCTGTTGGTTTTGGTCAGGGCACGGCTTTAGCCGTGCCGCGACAGAAGTGGACGTGCTGCGGCTTGAGCCGCTGAGGGCTTGCTGTGTATGGCCGAACTTTAGCTAGCCCTGACGTAGGAAGGGATCGGCCAACCAAAACGGACGAATGATGTACCAACTGGGCTGGACGACATTACCGGGATTGCGCGGCTTGAGCGTAAGTGAATTTCGCGCCGCGCCCACCGCAAATCCCGATAACGAGAAGGGCATCGCCGTTAGCTTCGAAACCGAAGCCCACCGTGACGCCTTTCTCCAGCAAATGGAAACCGATTTTGCGCCGCGGCGCTTCACCAACGCGGCCGATGCCTTCGACACCGTGAAAGCCTACGTCGTCGAGCGCATCAACAATCAATCTTGAAGTATTTTTCGAGCTGAGCGAGGAACCATGGCGGACGAGAAAAACCTTTCAATCCTGCTTCCCATCGACATCGAAGCCGAAATGCGCAAGTCGTATCTCGACTACGCCATGAGCGTCATCATCGCGCGCGCTCTCCCCGACGTCCGCGACGGCCTCAAGCCGGTCCAGCGCCGCATCCTCGTCGCCATGAACGATCTCGGCCTCGCCTCCAATCGCGGCTACCGCAAATGCGCCAAGATCTGCGGCGACACTTCCGGCAATTATCATCCCCACGGCGAAGCCGTCATCTATCCCGCTCTGGTGCGGCTCGCGCAAGACTTCAACATGCGTTATCCCCTGATCGACGGTCAGGGAAACTTCGGTTCCGTCGACGGCGACCCACCGGCGGCCATGCGATACACCGAAGCGCGCCTCGCCAAAATCACCGAAGACATTCTCGCCGACCTCGAGAAAGAGACCGTCGACTTCATCCCCAACTTTGATCAGACCCGCGAAGAGCCCGTCGTGCTTCCCTCGCGCATCCCCAACCTCCTGGTCAACGGCGCCAGCGGTATCGCCGTGGGCATGGCCACCAACATTCCTCCGCACAACCTGCGCGAGATTGTGGACGCCGCTATTCTTCTGATCGAAAAGCCGGACGCCTCCCTCAAAGAAGTGATGAAGATTGTCCCAGGTCCTGATTTCCCCACCGGCGCGTATATCGCCGGCCGTGAGGGCATTGAAGCCGCCTACCGGACCGGCCGCGGCAGTTTCATCATGCGCGCCAAAGCGGCCATCGAGGAAGCCAGCAAGGATCGCGAAAACATCGTTATCACCGAAATTCCTTACCAGGTGAACAAAGCGCGCTTGATCGAGCGCATCGCCGAACTCGTCCAAACCAAGAAAATCGAGGGCATCGCCGACGTTCGCGACGAATCTTCCCGCGAAGGCATGCGCATTGTCGTGGAGTTGAAGCGCGGCGAAGAATCCCA
>DATKPS010000168.1:0-11260 GCA_035524015.1 Candidatus Sulfotelmatobacter sp. | reverse complement strand
GGTCAGACAGCGCCAAGCCGGTGGCGGCAAGCGCCACGACTCCGCAAGACGTGAAGCCTGGGGAACCCCCTGATCCGACAAAGCCCTGAGCTGCAGCAGATCTTCGAAACCGTGAAGCCCCCGAGATTCGGGGGCTTTTGCTTTTTGCGGGAGGCCGGTTGAGCATCGCGGTTCCTTCGGACTGGAGGATTGGCGGCTCAACTCGAGAGTGTCTTCATGAAACGATAGCCAAACTCCACCCCGTCGTAAAAGTCCTGAACGCCGACGCGTTCGTCTTTGCCGTGGGAACGGTCGTCTTCCATATCGAAAAACATGCAGGCGATCCCGAACGTGGGAATACCGGCGATACGGAGATACTTGCCGTCCGTTGCGCCCGTGGACATCGTCGGCACAACCTCCATTCCCGACCACATGGAGGCGAGCGTGTGTTCGAGGGCGCTGGTCAATTCGGGCTGGAGAGGCGAAGGAGGAACGGCGACAATGGGAATGAGCCGACCGTCGGAAGTTTTGTCGGGAACGATGGTGATTTTGACTTCAGGATCGGCGACCACCCGCTCCAGGGTTTTGCGCACTTCTTCGGGATCGTCTCCAGGAAAAATGCGGCAGTTGACGTTGGCCCGCGCCGATTGCGGCAGCGCATTGGGAGCATGACCTCCGCTTAACATGGTAGCGACACAAGTGGTGCGCAAAAGAGCGTTGTAATACGGGATGGCGGACAAATGTTGAAGGGCGGCTTGATTTGGAGGCTGCTGCGCGGCGGCACGCAAGTCCGCGGCCAGCGATCCGGAAGTGAAACCAGCCGATTGGGAAAAATATTTCCGGGTGATCTCATTGATGTGCACCGGAAAAGAAAATTTCTCGAGTTTGCTTAAAGCCGCTGCGAGTTCGTAGATGGCGTTGTCGGGGCCGGGCACGGAACTGTGCCCACCGGGATTGGTGGTCGCAAACTGATAGTCAGCATAGACTTTTTCACTGGCCTGCAAACCAGCGAGGCCCCGCTGGCCTTTTAGGCGCTCGAATTCCCCTCCATCCAGGTTGATGCAGTATTCCGCGTTGATCCAATCGCGATGCTCTTTCAGCAACCAGTCAATGCCGTTGGAGTCACCAGCCTCTTCATCGGCGGTCAGGGCGATAATCAAGTCGCGATCGGGCTGATAACCTTCGCGTTTCAGGCGGATGAAACTCATGACCAGGATGGCGTCGCCGGCCTTCATATCGCGTGTACCGCGGCCGTAGAAATTGCCGTCCTGTTCGATGAACTGAAACGGATCCATGCTCCAATCCTCGCGCCGGGCTTCGACCACGTCCAAGTGCCCAATAAACAGAACCGGAGGCTTTTTAGCGGTACCGCGGTAGCGGACCACGAGATTCTTCTTGCGCGGATTTGGTCCGTCAACAATTACATCTTTTTCGGGAAAACCAGCGTCGAGCAGGCGCTTGGCCATTGCTTCGGCGGCCGCCGTGACGTTGCCGGATGATTCGGTGGTGTTGATCTCAATCAGTTGCTTAAAGATGGCGCGTGCTTCCTGATCGGTTTGCGAGTGATCCTGGGCCCGGGTCGCCAGCAACAGAAAAGGCGCAAAGCTCCAAAGCAGCAGCGCACGCGCAACGATACTTGTCATTCGGTTCTCCTGAGGAGTTCAGCGTAAACGCAGTCTGCACATGGGTCAAATCACCGCTTGTCGCGATGGGGAGTCTTCAGGGGAATACGCAAACTTTCCGTAAGCGGCCAGTAGGCTTAAATGGGCTAATTTTCGCGGGTGATGCCGAAGCGTTTGCGCAAGACGGAGTCAAGAAGAGTGTCCGGGAGAATGCGCTTGCCTAGAGAAAGTTGTTTGGCCATAGAGGTGACCGGATAACGCGCTTTGGGATGAGTAGCTTCGATCACTTCGAGAATCACTTTGGCACAATCTTCCGGGGTGGTTTTCGACGACTGGCGCCCACGATTGGAACCCGCGGTGGCACCCGCATAGATTTTGGCGTACGGGCTGTTCTTGGCACGGTCGTAATAAGGCTGGGCGAGGTTCTGGGCAGTCTGTTGAAAGTTGGTGATGATGTAGCCAGGCTCAATCAGGATCACATCGACACCGAAGGGATACATTTCCAGGCGGAGCGCGTCGGAAAGCCCTTCGAGAGCAAATTTGCTGCTGCTGTACGCGCCGTAGGTCGGCGGAGCAACCAGGCCTGCGACGCTGCTCATCATTAAGATACGGCCATGGCGGCGCTGGCGCATATGAGGAAGCACGGCCTGGGTGACGCGAAGGACGCCAAAAAAGTTCACATCGAACTGCTTCCGAAAATCGTCCAAACGCAGTTCTTCTATCACGCCCATGTATCCGACTCCGGCATTGTTGATCAGCACATCGATGCCGTCGCCTTTTTCGAGGACGAGTTCCACGCCGATTTGAACCGAGGCATTATCAGAAACATCCATCTCGATGGTACTGATAAGAAGGCGTTCCTCATGGGCCAAGCGGTTGAGTTCATCGCGTTTGGAGGCAGAACGGCCGGCGGCGTAGACCGCATAACCGCGCCTGGCGAGCAGTAACGTGGTGGCTTTTCCGAGGCCGTCGGTACCGCCAGTAATAAGTACAGTACCTTTACTCATTGGAATATTCCTTTCGGTCGAAAGTTGATTGTACGCGTCGGGGAAGGGCGACGCTAGCGCTGTTAGGGGCTCGTTATCGGGAGCATCAATTACTTGCGCTTCGGGTGCGTGCGCGTAGCTTCCCGTAAACGTTCGAGCAAGCCCTGTGCGCTTCTGGAAAGAGGGCGCCGGCGAGGCACGATGACGTCGAGGCTCCGGCGTAGAGGCTCCGCATCGACCAGCTCCAGCGTGACCAGTTTTTTGCGGCGCAATTCGTCGTGTACAGCCAGCTGCGGCAAAAACGCCAGTCCCAACCTGCGAAGGACCATGCGAAGGCAGGCTTCGATCGTTTCTACTTCCAGGACCACGTTGGGCAGTAAACCGACTCGACGAAACAAACCGTTCATCAGGGTCCAATCGCTGGAGCCGCGATCGTAGGCGATAAGAGGAAGGGATTCCAATTCTTCGAGACGTATGCGGCGTTTGGTGGTGGCAGGATGGCGCGGGTGACCGACGAGCATCAGCGGGTCGTCGCGCAAGCTGATGGTTTCGACTTCGGGATGGTGGAGGGAACGGGCCAAGCCGAAATCCACTTCTCCGTCGAGGACCATTTTCAGAACCTGCGCGGAGTTGCCGCTTCGGACGCTGACCACGACGTCAGGCTCATCGGACTGGTATTTCTTCAGAACCTCGGGAAGCAAATAGGTGCAAATGGAGAGAGAAGCGGCAATGGGCACGGTGCCTGTGGATGCCGGATGCAATTCGTGTACGGCCTGACGCGCCAAGGCCACTTGACGCAGAAGTTGTTCCGCGTGGGTGCGCAGAATCTTGCCGGTGGCGGACAAGGAAAGTCCTTTGGGCCCACGTTCAAACAGGCGTGTGCCGAGGGAGTCTTCCAAGGACTGGATCCTGGCGCTGACAGCGGGCTGGCTGACACGCAAGGCGGAAGCGGCGCGATGAAACCCGCCATAGGTTGCAACTGCAAGAAAAGTTTCGAGTTGAACGATTTCCATAGGCCGGAAACCTCCGTGGAAAGCCTTATTTCGCTGCAAAAAAGTGTGCTGATAGCTAATTTCTATCACTATGATAATCATAATCCGTTTGACTGACCAGTGCTGTTTCCGCAAAATGGCAAGTCTCTGAACCAGAGCGCATGGTGCCGGGAAACCGACCGGCCGTGCTTATAAAGGAGAGACGGAATGAACTCGACGGATAACCCCAATGCTCACGAGCTAGAGAGCCGGTGGCGGTCGGACGCCCGCTGGAACGGCATAAAGCGGCCCTATCGCGCCGAAGACGTCGAGAGGCTTCGCGGCACTGTGCGGGTCGAACATACGTTGGCGCGAATGGGAGCGGAGCGCCTTTGGAAGCAGTTGCACACGGAATCGTACGTCAACGCGCTCGGGGCAATGACGGGGAATCAGGCCATTCAACAGGTGGCGGCGGGGCTGCAGGCAATTTATGTCAGCGGCTGGCAGGTGGCCGCGGATGCCAATCTTTCCGGACACATGTATCCGGACCAGAGTTTGTATCCGGCGGACAGCGTGCCCAGCCTGGTACGGCGTATCAATCAAGCGTTAATGCGTGCCGATCAGATCCATCATGCCGAGGGCAAGAACGGGATGAACTGGTTTGCGCCTATGGTTGCGGATGCGGAGGCTGGGTTTGGCGGCAATCTGAATGCGTTTGAGCTGATGAAGGGCATGATCGAAGCGGGCGCGGCGTGCGTACACTTCGAGGATCAGCTTTCTTCGGCGAAGAAGTGCGGGCATCTGGGCGGAAAGGTTCTGGTGTCGACAACCGAGGCCATACAGAAGCTGGTGGCGGCGCGGTTGGCCGCGGATGTGATGGATGTTCCAACGCTAATTATGGCGCGCACGGATGCGGACAGCGCGAACCTGCTGACCACCGATGTCGACGCGCGTGACCGGAAATTCTGCACGGGGAAGCGCACGGCGGAAGGATTCTTTGAGGTCAAAGGCGGCGTACGTGCGGCGATCGCGCGAGGCCTTGCCTACGCGCCGTACGCGGATCTGCTGTGGTGCGAAACTTCCAAACCGAATCTGGAGGAAGCGCGGCTTTTCGCGGAAGGCATTCATGCGGAGTTCCCCGGAAAGCTATTGGCGTACAACTGCTCTCCATCGTTCAACTGGCGCAAGCATTTGAACGAGGAAGAGATTGCGCGGTTCCAGCGCGAGTTGGGCGCGATGGGTTACAAGTTCCAATTCATCACGCTAGCTGGTTTCCACGCGCTGAACCACACCATGTTTGAGTTGGCCCGCGAATACAAGCAATTTGGCATGAGCGCGTACTCGCAACTGCAGGAAGCGGAATTTGAAAGCGAACGCGACCATAACTATGGAGCGGTGAAGCATCAGCGTTTCGTTGGAACCGGCTATTTCGACGAAGTGCAAAACGTGATCACCAGCGGAACCGCTTCGACCACAGCTCTGGCAGGTTCGACCGAGATCGAGCAATTCCACGATCTGCCGCCGGCGGTGCGGCACGGCGGGTATCCGCTGCAGAGCGCGGCGAACGATTAATTGACGGTCAATCGGTTGTCTTCTGAGAAGACATAGTAGCGATAGCTGGAATTCCAGAGTGAGTGCCTAATGGCACAGTCACTTCGTCTGAGGTTTGGATGTTCCAGTGTTTGATCCATAGAAACAGAATCAATAAGCCCCACAAGTTGTAGCCGAGATTGGCGTGGCGTTCCATGTGATCGCGCTTCACGCGTTCGATGGCGCCAGGACGAAACAAGCCGGTGCGCTTCACCGCGTCGACGCTGAGCGTATCTTCCAGCAGCGGACGCAACGGACCGCGCAGCCACTCGTGTGCGGGAATATCCAAGCCGGTCTTAGCGCGGCGAATCACGCTTTGCGGTAGCTTGGACTTCATCAGGCTTTTCAGGACAACCTTGAGCGTGCGGCCGCTTACCTTGAATCGGTTCGGCAGCGTGGAAGCGAACTCGATGATGCGATGGTCAAGGTAGGGCGGACGCACTTCGAGAGAGTGAGCCATGCTCATGCGATCGACCTTCTGCAGCAGATCGTCGGTCAGATAATATTTTTGATCGAAGGCCAAGAAGCGATTGAGGCTACCGTTGCGATCGGGCGGGGGAAAATCGGAATCGAACAAGTCTTGCGCACGCGCATGGCTGCTGCGCAGAAGCAAATCGTCTTGCTGGGGGCGCGAAAATGCGCCGTTCCAGTAGGTGTGTGCTTCGTCGGGAGGCAAGAGCGAGCCCTCCAGGAAGCGCTTGAGTTTGTATTCCAGGCTGATTTTTTCGTCGGAAACCGGCCAGCGATGTAAGGCCGACAACAAGGAACGGCGGGCGGCCGCGGGCAACAATCTTAGATAGCCGGCAAGATGGTCAGCCTGGTAAGTGACATAGCCGCCGAAAAATTCGTCTGCGCCTTCACCGCTGAGAGCAACAATGGCGTGTTGGCGACTGAGCTTAGAGAGATACCAGATGGGCACCGCGCCGGCGTCGGCGAAAGGCTCGTCCGCGAAATAGGCCATTTCTTCGATGGTGGATGGCAAGTCCAGCGCGGGATTGCAGTCCAATTCGTAGTGGTCGGTCTGGTATTGCTTCACCAGTTGGCGAATGTACGGGGCTTCGTTGAAGCTGCGGCCCTGGAAGGTGATGGAAAAGGTCATCACGCGATGCGAGCTTTCCTGCGCGGCGTAATGGAGCACGGCCGAGGAGTCGACACCGCCGCTGAGCCAAATGCCTACAGGAACATCGGAGAGCAAATGCTCGCGGACGGAGAGAGTCAGGAGTTTGTCCAGTTCTTGTTCTGCGCCGGGCAGGGTCCAGCTGTCATTTTGCGTGTGCGGCAATTTCCAATATTGCTGCTGGCTCACAACGCCGTCGCGCCATTCCAGGAAATAGCCGGGACGCAATTTCTCAATGCCTTCGAGCAAGCTGTAGGGACCGGGAACGTAATTCAAGGTGAGGTAGTAATGAAGGGCGTGGTGGTCCAGGCGGCGGGGCACTTCGGGATGCGTGAAGAGGGTCTTTAGTTCGGAGCCGAAGTAGATATCGTCGCCGGCGCGGTAGACATAGAGTGGCTTGATGCCGACACGATCGCGCGCGAGGACCAGGCGGCGCTGGTCTTCCTGCCAGAACGCCGCAGCAAACATGCCGCGGAGACGAGTGAAGCACTTGGTGTCCCATTGCAGGAAGGCGTGGAGGAGAACTTCGGTGTCGCTGTGGGTGGAAAACGAGTGGCCGAGTTCCTCGAGTTCCTTACGGAGTTCGCGGTAGTTGTAAAGTTCGCCGTTGTAGACGAGGACGGTTTTGCGATCGTCGCTAAAAAAGGGTTGGTTCCCGGCGGAGAGGTCGATGATTTTCAGGCGCACGGCACCCAAAGAGACGTCAGGGGACTCGAACGTGCCCTGCTGATCGGGGCCGCGATGAACCATGCAGTTCGTGGCTTCCTTAATGGCGGAAGGCGAGAACGGACGGCCGCGATGTGTATAGCCGGTTATGCCGCACACGACGAAAATGGCCTCGAAGACGCTCGAAAGAGCGTGGATTTGCGCGCTGAAAACACGGAATCTCTATGATAACGGATGCGGGAGCGTAAGGCACGCGTGTGACCCCCTCCCCGCAGTGATCAGTAATCGGAGACCAGTGACCGGTGATCAGTGACCAGGAAGCAGACAGTCCTTCGCCGATTGCAACGACCGGTTTTTGAGAGATGGGAGAGGTGGGCAGTTTGAGCTTGGGGACAAACATTCGTTCCCGAGCTCAGGGCGGAAAACCCGCACCCTTGAAAAGCGAAGGGTGCGGCACCCAGCCAGGGCCCGACACAGTCCAAAAGGTGCGACAGGCGGTGGTTCCCGTGCATCGAAGGAGGCGATATGGCTCTGGGAGGAGGACTGCCCGCATGAAGAATTTGTTTGAGGCGTCGACCGCCAAGGAAGTGCAGGACAGAATCGGGAGATTGGGGCCAAGCAGCGTGCGGCAGTGGGGCAAGATGACCGCACCGCAAGCGCTGGCGCACTGTGCGATAACGATGGAGTGGGCGGTCGGCGATAGTCATCCACCGCGGATGTTTGTGGGGCGGATCTTCGGGCCCATTGCGAAGTCGTACATTTTGAAAGACGACCAACCCATGCGGCGGAATTCGGCGACAGCCAAAAGCTTGGTGGTCGCAGACGAGCGCGATCTGCCGAAAGAGAGACAGCGGCTGTGCGCGCTGGTGGAGCGGTTTGCTTCCGGGGGACCGCAGGGTTGTACGAAGCACCCGCACAGCTTCTTTGGCCGACTGACGCCGGAGGAATGGGCGGCGATCATGTATAAGCACTTGGATCATCATTTGCGGCAGTTTGGGGTGTAGCGGGTGGCCCCCCCTCCTTTTTGTGCAAGTGTTGACTTGAAAGAGGGTTAGCGGCGCGCTGGCGTTAAGTGTTGACTCTAAAGAGAGTTATGCTGGCGTTTTGATCGGAGATGTTGCGCCAGAAGCCAGGCGAGAAAATCGCATTTTTTCGTAAGCACGGAATCTATTGGAGTTAGGAGCAACATGGGCAGTCCTCGCGCGGTAAGTGCGGAATCTGCAGGAGTTATAAGCGGCTTGTTTTGATAATGATGTGTAAGTGCGCATTCTAAAGGGCTTGCTGGGAAGGCTGCTGGCCACAAGTGCGGCAGATAAAGACGTTAGCATTTTGCGTGGGTTTTTCGATTTTCAAAGGACAACGGACGAGCCATGCACGAAGCCAGTACCGACCTATCTGTACTTGTTGGTAAGTTTACTATGCATAAATCATAAAGTCAAGGGCTTTCTGGGGAGAACGTCATTCGTAACCGGGGAGCGGTGATCAGAGGACGGGGAGTAGTGACCGCGAAGTTCCGAAGTGCCAGGTGGAAGCAAGCGGCTGAGATCCAGCCGGAACGACCGGGCCAGCTGCGGGTGATCAGGAGGACTTTAGTTTTTCTTCGACGTAGAGAGAGAGTTCGATCATGCGCTCGGCCACTTGCTCGACGGGGCGTCCCGCAAAGTTCTTGAGCACCAGTTCCTTGACGTACAGGCGCACCAGGTAGCGCAACTGGAGGGCGCGGCTACGCATGGCGAAGACAAAATCGCGATGGCCGCTGTTCACAATGATGAGGTTGCGGTCGGGATCGAATCGCGAACGCCACAGCGCCCCGCCGGCGCGTTCAAAAGTGTAACCGGGCAGACCGCGGCCGCTGACGGAAGAGGGCCCCACGGCAACGTCCAGGTTGTCGGTCACGGTAATGAGCGCCTCCGCGGAACAGTGGAGATCGCCCTGAGAGACGGTAACAGCCAAGCGGGTGAGCTCCGGAAGCGAAGGAGCTTCAAACATCACTTCCTGGTCCGAGGTGGAGGACAAGACTCCGCTGCCCTCGGCGAGGGTCCAGGCAAACGTCAGATCTTGCTCGACACGGCGGCGGGAGCGATCACGAGGCAGTGCCCGGAAGCGGCGGGTCTGCGTGACGCCTAGGGTGCAAGCCCCGGGCGAGATCAGCACGGAGTGCAAAGGCCCGCCGTAGTCAAAGAATTGCCGCTGAGTCGATTCAGTTTCGCCGTCAGCCAAATGGGGAGCCGGAACGTTTGCCACGGCTTCTGCTTCCGCATCGGCGGGTATATTGTCAGGAGGGGGCGGCTCGCTGGGGTGGGCAGGCGAGGGCGGCGAGGGCACCTGGACGTCAAACCAGTCGTATTCTTCGCGCGGCAGAACCAGCATGGCTTCGCGAAAAGCGCGTTGAATGGCGCGCAGGGATTCCCGATTGGCTTGTTCTTCTTCGGCGCGGCGCTGCGCATCAATGAGGCCATTCAGGTGCGCTTCGAGATTCGCAAGGCTGCGCACAAAGGCGGAGTAGCGTTCATCATGCACGATGCCCGAACGTGTGCCGGGAGTGACGTCGAGGTAAGGCACGTCGATCAGCCCCTGAAGATACGGGGAGTTCCAAGGCGGGCGATCCAAGTCCGGAAGGATGGTCAAATCCTCAATGACCCGGGTGCCTTGACGAGTTAGCGAGACGCGGCACGCCTCGGTTGGACCGGTGAGATAGAGTTCGGCATACGCTTCGCCGAAGGGGGAGCGAGCCGGCGGCAACTGGTGCAGGAGGCGGCCGTCAAACTGGCGCGGCTCAACCTGGTACTGTTTGCGGGCCAGCCGATCGATGACCGTGATACGCACGTGACTATCGCGAATGCGATCGCGAAGTTCGGAGGCCAAGTACCACTGGATTTTCTCGCCGCTGATGGTTCGAATTCCCTCAAGCAGAGGGCTGATCTTTAATTCGGCTCCGGTGTCGCCAAAGAGCGCGCGCTTGGGGCTCACGGTGTACCTCGGATCACCCTTGCGCATGGTCATCTGGTAAACGTGTTGGTTCGCACCCATGGAAGTCATGGAGAGAGTGCTGCCGAGCGTCCAAAAACTGAGTAGACCGATGCCAAATTCGCCCTGAACGCCGCTGCCGGAACCGTCTTCCTTCAAGCGCCGTTTGATGGAATCGCAGATATGAGTAGCGACGTATTTGAAATCGGGCAGTCCATTGGCATCGCGGGGCACGCCGTCGCCATCATCCTTGACCTTCAGATACAGTTGGCGGAGTTCGCGTCCGCGGGTGATCACGACGTTTTTAGCACGGGCATCGATGCTGTTCTCAACGAGTTCGGCAATGGCCTTGAGTGGGTTGCTCTGGGAGAGCGCGATGATGCGGATGGCGTTCCAGTCATCGCCGATGCGCAGCTTGCCGCGTTCTGAGGATTTGGGCTTGCCGGCAGCGTTGGTTGTCACGGTGTCAAAGGACTCCAAAAGATTCAGGAATCGGCAGGAAAAGAACCTGAGAGCCTGCGGCGGAAGCTCCACTCTATCGAGGCGCTCGGCAGCCAGGCAGACGCGTCACACGGCGATTTGCTGAATACCCACCAGTTCAAGTTCAGGAAAATCGCCGGTGGAATCTTCCACGCAGAGTTGGATGACTTCACGAACGCGTTTCATCAGCGTACCGAGGGTCTTTGCCTGAGTGTGACAACCCTGCAAGGCGGGAACTGTGGCGACGTAGCAGCCGCTTTCATCGCGCTCGATCAGGACGGTGAAATTGGGTTTCCGCTGCACGGATGCCTCGGAAGGTAAGTTTAGCACAAGGCAATTCGCGCGGGGGTGGCGGCAGCAGGGCTGCCTGGGCTGGGTGGGGCTCGGGGCCGAGCGGCGGGAGCAGGGCTCCCGCACTCCAAAAACAAAAAGGCCGGTCTGGGTTATTCAGACCGGCCCTTGGAAATTAATCCGGCGGCGACCTACGTTCCCATGCAGTTACCCGCACAGTATCATCGGCCCGGCGAGGCTTAACTTCCGTGTTCGGGATGGGAAAAGAGGAGAGGCCGAACGTTCGAGGCTGGACGTTGGAGGGAGAGAGATCCCTCCACTACGGTCGGGATGACAGAGAGGGAGTCGGGATGACGGAGTGGGGAATCACGAGGCGAAGAGAGAAGAGAGGTCCCTCCACTGCGCGTCAGCAAAGGGCGCTGACGCTTCGGTCGGGATGACAGGCTTTTTGGGAGTGATGCAGATTTTGGGGGTGATGCGGGTTAGTGGGGGAAGCCGGCGCTGAGGTCGCGCCAGGTGGGGGTGGCTCGTTCGATCAGGAAGACTTTCTTTTCGTGGCGCCAGCGTTTGAGCTGCCTTCGCGGGCGATGG
>DATKPS010000167.1:0-4307 GCA_035524015.1 Candidatus Sulfotelmatobacter sp. | reverse complement strand
GCGCGCGTGATGATGACAAGCGAACTGGCACAGTCCGCGAGAAGCGAATTGAAAGGGCGGATCCGCAAGATCCATCTAGAGGACGCCTTCGTCGATATGGCCTGTGGTCTGTGCATGGAAGAAGTGCCGGTGGAAATGGCCTTCCAGCAAATTCAGGACAAGGCTCTGGAGCGCCTGGTTCCGTTGCTGGACACCAAGATTTTGGGAGATGCCGAGGCCATTCGTGGCTGCCTGGAGTTGGTAGCCGAGGAATCCGAACGGGTGGCCTGGAAAGCGCTGCAAAAAGGCACGAAGTTGCTGGAAGAAGGTTTGGCGATCCTCGAAGATGGGGAAATGGAATTGCCCCAAAGCAAATACCTAAACTAACGCATTCTCAACCAACGCATTCCTGTTTTTCTTCTGACAAAAGTGGCGGGTGACTTGTGCTTGCGGGGAAAAGGCTTCACCGCAGAGGACGCTGAGGTCCACAGAGGAAACGGAGACTTCGTTTGTGAGGCGGTGAGGGTGCGCCGGGTGATCAGCGCGCCCAGCCCGGATCGCCGCCGGCTTTGCGCATTTCGTCTTCCATGTCGCTCAGTTGCTGCTTCATGTCTTCAATTTCTTTTTTCTTGGCGTCAATCTTGGCGGTCTTGTCGTTGATGTCCGAGCGATCATGCTGCTGGGTCATAGCCTGCTGTGGGTCGGAATAGTATTGCACTTGATTCTTGTCGAGTTCGCGCTGCATCACATCCAGTTCTTTTTCGGCCTGGCTGATCTTGTCGTGTTGATCCTGGAAGCGCTTGCGCCAATACGCTTCGGATTTTGAGTCGCTGTCTGCGGCTTTATCGTCGGTTTTGGCAGCGGCGTCGGTCTGAGAGCCGTCTTTGGCCGCGGTGGAGTCGGCTGCCGGCTTGTCGTTTGTTTTTGCCGCCGGAATATCATCGTTGGTGAAGACCTTCTTGGGAGCCGGAGCAGTCTTTTGCTGCTCGCGAGCTTTGCGTGCGGCCGCGGCCACGTCATCGGAACTCTGGTCCTGCGCGCACAGAGCGAAGGCCGAGAATCCAAAGACCGCTGCCAGTGCGGCAAATCGCCATAGGTTTGAAAGACGCATAGACACCACCTCCCCTGGAGCGGGCCCTTAGAGCAGAGAGACGGCCGGGCAGAGAGCCGCTCGGGCGCAATTCTTTCCGACTGCCTCATTTTACTCCCGAACACACGTTTAGGGACGGGGGCGGTCACTAAAGGTAACGGGTGCAAGTACTAGGGGTGGAAATAGCGGAAATCCCAGCCCAAAGGCAGGCCAAACCACGGCAGTACATAAACCACGATCAGTGCCGCAATGCCAAGGAACGAACCCAGGGGGAGTTGGTATTCCGCGGCCAGGGTCCAGCGTAAACCGGGGAGGCTCCCTAATCCCCGCCGATGCGCCCGCTCGGCGGTGTTGCGCCGCCAGCCAGACAGATACAGTGTTCCGACAAGGGCAATGCCTACGAAACTGCCGAGCAGTGTGCCGATGAGAATGGTCTCGAACGATCCGCGCAAACCGAGAAAGGCGCCGACCATGGCCATCATTTTGACGTCGCCCATGCCCATGCCGTCGCGCTTGCGCACCAATTTGTATACCGTGGCCGCGCCGAGCAGCAGGAAGCTTCCAAAAGCGGCGCCCAGCAACGCATCGAGCACTCCTGCCAGCGCGGTGGGGATGTGTCGATCATGAACCCGCGCGCCCTCGAAAAAACCGCCTGGCGGGATGACCGTCGCGAAGGCCAGCGCCAAGCCGAACCCAAACCAATTCACCGCGTCCGGAAGAATCCGCGAAACGATATCGGTGACGATCAGAATGATTAAAAGGCAGCCAAAAATCAGGAATTTAAAGGCGGGCAGGGCCAGCCCAAAGCTGTAATACGTAAGAACAAACAGCGCCCCGGTAAGGAACTCGACGATGGGGTACATGGGCGAGATCGGCAGATGGCAGGTCCGGCATTTTCCCCGCAGCAAGAACCAGCTCAGCACCGGTATGTTGTCGTAGGGGCGAATCGGCTGTTGGCAGCGGGGGCAGCGCGACCTTGGCCGGACGATGGACAAGTCTTCGGGAATGCGGGAGATGCAAACATTCAAGAAGCTACCGATGACGATGCCAAAAAGAAAAAAGAAAAAGGGGATCACCCTCTGACTGTGCCACAGGCCTGAACGCGCCTCAATGTACGGCAGAACCGGCGGTGTCCGATGGCTAACCTGAAGAATAGCGATGGATATCGGTTCCCTCGGCGGGAACGCTGTTACCGTTGCGACGGAATCGTGACCAGCGAGGCCGCGGGAGTTGACCACAACCGCGAAGGGTGACGTGTATACTAGCCGTGAAAGCCGAAAGCATTTATCGAAGCTTAAGGTGGGAAGGGATGAGACTTGACCCACAATTAGGTCTACGTCACCTCTCCGTGCTGTTCCTGTTCTCAGTTTTGTTTTGCGCGTTGATCGCCGCCCAGCAAGCGATGGAACCGAGCACTCCTGAAGCTGTCAGTCCGACAGCCTATCCGAACGATAGCCGAGGCCTGTTAAGACTGATGAACGATGGGTTGCTTGCTGCCCGCAATAACGATCATGCCAAAGTCCAATCCATGATTCGGGATATGGAGATACCGAACTATGAGAACTGGTTTATCTCCACCTTCGGCCAAGAAAAAGGAGAGAGCTGGGCTGACCCTTACGGACGCTGGCTTCAGAAGAACCAAAAGGAATTTGAGGAACTGCTGTTTCGACTTTCACAAATGAAGGGGCAGTTCTCAGTTCAGCAACCTGATAGTACGAACCGATACGACACGCTTAAGGGTCCGCTCGACGAGTACCTCGTTGACTGGCTAAACCCTGAAGCAACGAAGAGCGAACAGGTTGTCCGCATCGCAGATTTCTATTTCGTTGAAGGAAAATTCCGATGGAACAGCAACTTTCAATTTTCCCCCTTCCAGAAACCAAACAAAGGTTCCGTGGTCCCAGCGAAACTGCTCACCAAGGTTCAGCCCGAATATCCCGCGGAGGCACGCGACCACGGGATTGAAGGCACGGTGAGAGTGCAGATAATTATCCGGAAGGACGGTTCTGTCACAGTTCAAAATGTTTTGGAACGCGACCCTGCTCTCCGTCCGGCAGCCGTCGAAGCTGTTCGGCAATGGCGCTATCGACCCGCGCAGCTAAACCGTCAACTGATAGAGATGCAGACGACGGTTGAAGTGATCTTCGCGTTGAATCCTTAAAATCCGTAGGAGTTTAGTCGGCTAGATCACTATAGTGCACGACCATCAATCCCATTTCTCGTTCAAACGGCGTCCGCCTTTGTGCATCTCTTCGCTTCATCGTTCCCCAAACAGAAAACGGCGAAAACAATTCAGAAAACTCCCAGTATTTGAACCGAAATGCTATCGGAAGCGGCAAGGACACAACGCTTCCATCGGAACTCACCGTTGCTATTCCTAACATCCAACCTCCGAATGTTTGCCGACGGCTCGTCAACGGCAACACAAAATAGGCGACGATTGCAATAATGGCAGCAAGGATCAACACAATCAGGGTCCAGTCAGAAGGCAGCCAATAGTCTCTCTCAAAATGCCACTGAAAAGAGTTCTCGCGCACTGCCTCAACGATTAGGGGAATCATTGCGCTGAGATTGGCAAAAACATACACAACAAACCAAAAATCGATCAGAAGCGCTGCGTAGCGCCGCCACAACGGCGCAGCTTGAAAGTCGCCAATTCGTAACTCGTTCCGCATCAGGACGAAAAGAAGGCCAATTCCCAGTGCAGACAAAACTAGAGAGAACGGGCTTGTGCGCGCTGCGACATACTGCAAAGAGCCCTTACCATACGCTCGAAACCCAAGTTCTCCTTTCTGAAACAAGAAGACCCATGCAATGCTAGAGAGAATGCCAAGCGCAGCTAATGCTCTGAACACTCTGTCCATTCGACTCGACCTCCGTCGTCATCGTGGGTATCTTCGTGGGTTATTCTAAGCCAAGCGCCTGATTAACTGGATGTGGGTACTATGAGGTACTTGTACGGTTGATGTCATAACGAGGTCGGCCTCACGACGAGCCGAGTAGACTTACGGTTGTTCACCCCGAAGCGCTCGGAACGAAGGAGGCCGAATGCGAATTATAGGATGTGATTTGCACGCTCGCCAGCAGACGTTGGCGATGCTGGATACTGAGACCGGAGAAGTGGTGAATCGCACGCTGCCGCACGAAGGCCAGGAAGTACGGGAGTTTTACTCGAATCTTCCGCGCCCGGTGCTGGTGGGCATCGAAGCGATTGGGCCGATGCAGTGGTTTCTCAATC
>DATKPS010000166.1:0-65949 GCA_035524015.1 Candidatus Sulfotelmatobacter sp. | reverse complement strand
CTTGCTGATAGCTCGGATGAAAATCACAGCCTATAATGAACCGCATCGTTGGCTCCTTCTTCCGAGCCTTGGTCTGTTAAGCCCTACCAAGCTTACTCGGTCCTAGGAGCCTTCGTTGTTATGGAATCAAGGAGCGCCTTTCGCGACGAAGGATCTCAACCGGGCGGTCGAGCAAAGTTGCCCGGTGCGGTAATCACTCAGCAGCGAGGCAAAACCGCTGCTACGTGAATCGAAACTCATTTCGTGGCAGCCGTGGATGAGGTGGCTGTCGCGGAACCTACCAAGCTCATCACCAGCACTTGTCCATTGGAATGAAAGCTGCCACCGGTAGCGGTCTTGGCTTCCTGCAGAGGATTCTTGGGCAGGAAGTGCGTCACTTCCGAAACTAGCCCCGTGCTCGATAGTGTCTTTTCCACAAAATCCCGCTCCAGATCGATGTCCGGATCGATTTTGTGGGTCAGTCCGTTGTTGCGCTGATCTTTTTCAAAGCCGATGTCGTGGGTGGCCGCGCCGACCCATAGAGTCTGGCCGTCTACTGTGAACGGCGCTTTCCAGATGCGCAAGTGATTCCGCGAAGCAACCACGGCAATAGGCTCCGCGTGCGCCCAACCATAATCCTGTGGCCGGCCAAACAAATACAGCGGGCTCATCGGCATGGTTAAGTAAGACTCTTTGGACAAGCTTGCCAGCGCCCCGGCTAGGATAGTTTCTTTCACGTCTGCATCTACTTTGACCCATCCCGCCGTGGTGAACGTTTTCTTCATTTCCTCCTCACTCCCCAGAATCAGGAAATTAACCATGTCGCCGGCATTGCCATCCTTATCGCCAATGCGCCGGGGAATTTTGGCAAAGAGCGCATTATCGATGCCCGGCATGGAAGCTACCTGCCGGGCCACCTCAAATTTCGCGTTGGCATCCGCGGCGTAGACGGTGACTTTCACGGTATAGGAGCCGTCGCCGGTATCGCTACTCGATTGATTGATGCCGATGGCAAGCTTGCCGTTGATGGGTGAAGTGACATCCTTGCTGGCACCAATAAGGAAGGGCTGCGCATAATCCGCATCGCCGATGCGACCAATCACCGCGCCACGTCCCGCGTCGTTATTAGGAAGAATGCGAATCAGGTCCTTGAAGTTCCGGGTCAATCCCTCCGGTCCATTGTCCGCCTTGGCGTCGCTATAGCGCAGTTTGCCTTCCGCCGTGAAGGAGACTCGTTGACCGGGCTCTAGGGTAATCCCGGTGTCGGTCCACACCTTACCCCCGTCGAGAGTGAAGGTCTTGGTGACAAGCTCCTTGGTTGCTGGAGCGGCCACCGACTGGGATTGCGCGACGAGCCTCGTAACCAAGCTCAACAAACCAAGCGCAAACAGAAAAGCGGCCAACACAGAAGAGCTTCCGATGCGTCTCATTGGGATTGTCCTTGCCGGGCGGACTCCTCATTCCTAGCAAAATGGCGTAGGGCTGGCAAGTCCATCCGGTTCGCCAGCTATGCGTCAGCAACTCGGGACAACGATTGGCTTGGCCGCCTCATCCATTCCCGTTATGCTCGCAGCGGTTCGCCGCGCCCAGGCATTGCGCCAGGGCCTCGGGCGTTTCCTTGACGGATGCAAGGGGCGCTTGTACAGTGACTTAAGGACGCGGCAGCGTGATTCCTGAATGTCCGTATCGACTGATACCGCCATCCAAGCCTCATGAACCTGCCCAAGGCGTGCGAGCACTACCAGGGAGCGGCCGCGCCTGCTACTAACAGATGCCAACAAAAATTAGCGAGAAGCTTTGTGTAACTGTAATGCTGGGGGCCATATACGCGGGTGCGTGCTTTGCCCAGGCACCTGTGGCGCATCCTAGGCCCGCGGTCGCTCCAGCCACCGCGACCACCATCGACACCAGCGAAGCGATGTTCACCACCATGTGCGCGCTGTACGCCGCCGGCTACGAGGGCAACATCAGCACGGACAACTGGACTGCTTATCGCACGCAGATGCGCGAAAAGTTAACCGCGCAACAAGGCCCGGCGGTCCAAGCATTGCGAGACTTCTACAAGAATCACCAGTACCGCGATCCCGGCGCGATGCTCTCGCGCTTCGTTTGGTTCGGCCTGGTGTCTGGACCGGCACCGAAGTTCCGGCCAATTCTGCGGCGCGAAGAGCTTCCCCCGGATGTGCTGGACCTGGAGGGCTTCAGCGACATCCTCTCCAATTACTATACCGAGCAGAACATCGGGAAATTGTTCCGCCAGGTTCAACCGCTGTATAACCAGGAGATCGACCGGCTGCACGACCCGATCTCCGACATTGTTTTTAAAGCGGGAATCTACTTGCGCGCCGTTGTGGATCCTGCGCAACCCCGCACCTTCGCTGTGATTGTTGAGCCGCTGGTCGGCCATATCACCAACGTACGAAGCTTCGTGGATCATTACGCGATTATCTTGAGCGGCAGCGAAGAAATCCCGACAGACCTGGTGCGTCATGCGTACTTGCACTTCCTTTTGGATGGGGTGCCGCTGATGTACCCGCACGTAATTTCCGTTAAGCGGCCGCTATATGAAATTGCCGCGAAGGCGCCGCGCTTGGAACCGGACTTGAAGGATGATTTTCCGGGCTGGTTTGAAGAGTGCACCGTGCGCGCGGTAGAGATCAAGTTGAAGAAGAAGATGACGCCGGGCGAACTGGAAGCCGCTTTACAGCAGAATGATGAGGATGGTTATGTTCTGGTACGGCCGATTTATCTGGGCTTGAGCGGCTATGAGAGAGGTGACTCTTCGTTCCGCGATTATTTCCCGGACCTGATCCGTGGCATCGATCTGGCGGCGGAGCAGACCCGGGTGGCGGCCATTCATTTTGCGCGCATCCAGGATACGACCCAGTCGGCGGCGTTGGGCGGAGAAGATTTGGCACGCAAGCGCGCGAAACTCAGCACCTTGCCTGATGATCCCGAAGCCATTGCCGCACTCGGCGAGGGAGAAAAGCAATTAGCCCAGAAGAACCCGCGCGGGGCGGAAGCGTCCTTCAAGAGCGTGCTGGTGAAGTATCCCAATCAGCCGCGCGCCTGGTATGGCTTGGGGATGGTGGCGGTGTTAGACCACGACGCCGAGAGGGCCAAGGAAGTGTTTGGGCGACTGACGACGGGGCAATATGCCGCGGTCCACGATCCGCTGGTGCTGTCGTGGTCGCACATTTATCTGGCGCGCATTTTTGAGGACGAAGGGCAGTTGGATCAGGCTAAGTCAGAATACCAAGCGGTGCTCGCAGTCCAGGGAGCCCCTGCGCAGGCACAACAAGCCGCGCAAAAGGGCCTGGGCGACCTGGATCTCAGAAAACCTTCAGAACGGCCATGAACATGAACGAAAAGGAGAGCGGATGATGAAAGCAAGCAGCAATCTGAGCATGACTCTGATTCTGGCGGGATTTCTACTGGGCGCAACTGCGGTGCTCGCACAGACGCCTGCGCAGCAGCCACCCGCGCAGGCTCCAGCGCAAGCTCCGAGTCAAGGCGGCCAACAGGCCGCTCCTCTTTCGCTGGAGGGCGCGCCGCCGCCCGTCAGCGCCGAAGAAGACGCGGCTTTTAAGGCTTTCAATGACGCTCCAAACGATGATCCCGCGAAGAAAGATTCGTCGGCCAACGATTTTCTCCAGAAATTCCCGCAGAGCCGCTATCGCGCTGATGTTTACAGTTGGCAGGTGAAGTATTACTTCAGCGTCGGAAAGATCGACGAGATGGAAGCCGCGGCCGATAAGGAATTGGCCATTGCTCCGAATGACGCGCAAACCCTGGCGATTGTCGGCTCGGCTCTGCCCCGCAAAATGAACGCCAGCACCCCGGATCCAGAAAAGCGTTTGGAAAAGGCCGAACAGGCTGCGCAAAAAGCCCTGGATTTGCTCCCGACCTTTCCGAAACCCGCGAATATGAGCGACGAGATGTTCGCCAAGGCTAAAGATCAGACCGCCGCCATGGCTTATAGCGGGCTCGGACTCGTAGCTTTCCGCCGCGGTAAGTTCGCCGATGGCATCCCGCCGCTGCAGAAGGCCGTTCAACTGGACCCGCAACCCGACCCGGTCAATTATTATTTGCTGGGTATTTGCAACGAGAAGACCGCGCACTTTGATGACGCCGTCGCCGACTTCACCAAATGCTCGGAATTGCCCGGTAGCCTGCAGGCCACCTGCAAAATGAAGATCGACGAGGCCAAAAAGCTTGGCGCGACGCAGTTGAGCGCGCCGAAATAAACGCCGGCCGTGCCGCGGCACGGCGGGGGGCGAAGATCATGGTCCGCGGTGAAGATGAACGATTGATGGAACGGCTGGGTTACCGGTTCCGTGACCCTGCTCTGTTAGATCGCGCTTTAACGCACAGTTCCGCGGTTCCCGAATTGCGCGCCGCCCGCGGTGAGGATATTGCGTTTTCCGGTTCGGCTGTGCAGGACAACGAACGCCTGGAATTTCTCGGCGATGCGGTCCTGGAGCTACTGACCAGTGAGTTCTTGCTCACCCATTTTCCGGAATGGAGCGAGGGCCAGCTTTCCAAGAGCCGCGCTCGCATTGTGAATGCCCATTCCCTGGAGATTGCCGCCCGCTCCCTGGGCATAGGGGACCACCTGCGGCTCGGGCGCGGCGAGGAGAAAACCGGCGGCCGCGAAAAACCCGCGCTTCTTGCGGATGCGTTCGAAGCGGTTATCGCAGCAATCTATCTGGATGGAGGTTTGATTCCAGCGCGTGAATTGTTGAAGCGCACTGTGCTGCAGCTGGCCAGCGAAGATGGCGAGCGCATCTCCGAGTCCGACAGGAAGAGTGCTTTGCAGGAATTTCTGCAGGGCCGCGGCGGGCAACTGGCAGAGTATCGGCTGGCAGGAGAAAGCGGTCCTGATCACCAGAAAACCTTTCTCGTGGAAGTGTGGGTAAAAGGGGAGTGCATGTCCAGCGCCGAAGGTAGCACCAAGAAAGAAGCGGAGCAAAAAGCCGCCCGCCAAGCCCTCGACAAACTACGGCGGGCGGAATCCAAAGCCCAGGAAGAGGTCGGCCCGAATGCCGGATGAGACCCTGACACCGGAATCGGAACCAATAGTGCCGGAGACGTCGCCGCGCGAGAGCCCCGCCGCCCCGGCGTTACCCGCGGAGGAAAGCTACAGCCACGCGAATCAGACCACCCTATCCGAATATCTGGAATCCCTCCTGGTCACCGTCATTCTTGCGCTCTTCGGTACCAGCTTTGTGGTCCAGGCCTTCAAGATTCCCTCGCAATCGATGGAACGCACCCTGCTCGTCGGCGATCATCTGTTGGTCAACAAATTTATTTTTGGTGGCCGCGGCGCATGGTACGACAAGCTCCTGCCTTACCGCGAATTGCAGCGCGGGGACATTATCGTTTTCAAGTTTCCCTACCAGGACCACCCGCATTTCGTGAAACGGGTCATCGGTTTGCCCGGAGATCACCTGAAAATTGTGGACCAGCAGGTTTACGTGAACGGCAAGCTGCTCGACGAACCGTATGCTCTTCATGACCCCGCGTCGGGCTATGGCGATCCTCTGAATTACAATTTCCCGCCCGTGGGGAACCAGATGTACTTGTCGTCTCTCCAGCCGGAATGGGCGCGCGAGATCCACAAATATATCCAAGGCGACGAACTCGTGGTGCCGCCCGGCAAATACTTTGCCATGGGTGACAATCGCGATCACAGTTTGGATAGCCGTTATTGGGGCTTCGTGGATCGCGATGCCATCATGGGGCGTCCCTTCCTGATCTATTGGTCTATCAACGCCAGCAGTGCCGATTATGGCAGCAGCACCTTTGCCCAACGCATTCTGGCCATTTTTGACACGCTCATCCATCTTCCGGAGCGCACCCGTTGGAACCGCATGCTGCGCACCGTTCACTAAGCCTCCCGGTGTTGTTCCTGCGCTACACTTTTGCTTTCAGGTTTGAGAAACTCCCATCGGCATGATTCGTCTACGCAAATACGGCGGGATCGTGGTGGCCATTCTGGCCATCATTCTGCTGGCGCAGGCTGGCGTGTCGCTTCTGGTCCGCACCCATCGCATGCGCGACTATCTGATCGTGCATCTCGAGCGTGCCTTCGGCCGTCCGGTACAAGCCGGGCGATTCTCCGTGCAAATCCTGCCCATCCCGGAACTGGATGTGGACGCGGTCACCATTGGCGAGGACCCGTCCTTCGGCAGCGAATATTTTCTCCGCGCCGAGGAAATGACCGCGCGCTTCCGCTGGTTCGGCTTGCTTCGCGGACACTTGGAGTTTGGCACCATGTCGTTCAGCCGCCCAAGTTTGATTCTCGTGCGAAATGGGGCCGGCCGCTGGAATCTGGAGGGCTGGCTGCCTCCGGCCAAACCAGCGGCGGCGCGGACCGGCATGCCCGCGCCTTCCCAATCACGCGCGGAATCAACTTACCATCTGCAAAAAATCGATTTCGACGAGGGACGCATTAATTTCAAAGTCGATGATGACAAGCGGCCTTTTGCCTTCACGGATGTTTCGGGAAGTGTCGAACAGGTTTCGCCGGGGCGCTGGCAATTGCAGTTGGAAGCGCAGCCTTGGCGCAGCGGCGTTCCGTTGCAATCGACTGGGACATTGCAAGTGGAGGGCTACGTCGCGGGCACTTCGGCGCGCCTGCAACCGGCGCAGATTCGCGTGCACTGGGAGAAGGTCTCGCTTGCGGATTTATTTCGTTTGATTACCGGCAATGATTCCGGTGTGCGCGGGCAATTTGCCGTGGACGGCAACGCCAGCATCGGCATGGAGGGCACCGCACCGGATACGGCGGCCAGCGCTTGGCGCTTTCTCTTGCAGGCCCGGGCGACGAACATCCATCGCTGGGATTTGACCGAGCGCGACGATAATCCTCGCGTAAATGTAAACGTCAAGGGCGTGTGGGAACTGGCCTCGGACCAGGCCCGTGCGGAAGAAGTTCGCGTTGAGTTGCCGAAATCCAGTTTGGCGGGCGCCGGAACGCTACGCACTTCCGGGCCGGGCGACTGGAAGGTGAATTTCGAAAATGTGGCCGTGCAAGGCGAGGACCTGCTCGCGTGGTATCGCGCGTTTCAGCCGGGCATTTCTGACGATCTGGCGGTAACCGAACTGATCAGTGGATCGCTAGCGGCCAGCGGCTGGCCCCTGCGTTGGGAAACGGGCACAGTCGAAGGCAGCGCGGGCTCGCTTCGGTTGTCGGGACAAACCCTCGCGCAAGTCGAGCCATTCCATGGATCAGTTCGGGATGGAAAGATCGAAGTGGACGGGTTTCGCTTGAACCTTCCGCCGGAGGCTCTCGCTGAAAACGCCAAGGAAAAAGCCAACAAGGGCACAACGAAAGTTCATGCTCCGATGGCGCCAGATAATTTCATCGAAGCTGCGCTCGCCCACGATTCCGCAGCGCACCAGGGCAATCTGCGCTTGAATCTGCACCTGGCACAAGTGACCCCGGTGTTCAAATTGACCGCTGCCTTCGGGCATCCTTTGAACAAGGGCTGGGAGTACAACGGGGCCGCCTCGGGCTCCGTGGCATGGAATTGGGGAGCAGGCCTGAATGCGGCACGGCGCAATGGCTCGATCGAACTTACCAAAGCTCGCTTGCAAGTGGCTGGACTGAATGAGCCGCTGAAGCTGGAAGACGCCCGGTTGGAATGGAAGGATGGTGCGCACATCGCCACTCTGGGTAAGGTCGACGCTTTCGGGGCATTGTGGAGCGGAACGATTTCACAGGCCAAACTCGACGACGGCGACAATAATACATGGCAGTTCCAGCTGCACGCCGATCATCTGGATGCCACCGAACTGGACCACTGGATTGGCCCACGTTCCCGGCCAAACTGGCTGCAGCGGTTGCTGCCGTCGCTGCCGTCGCTGCTCGGAGATACAAATCCAGCGCGAGCCAGCGAGTTGTTGCGTCGCGTTTCGGCCGACGGTGAACTAACCACAGATCTTTTGACAATTGAAAAGATCAAGTTGGCCAAGGCTCACGCCAGCGTCCGCCTTCATGCGTTGCATTTAGATGTGCGCGACGCCGAGGCGCAGTGGGCCGGAGGCACGATTCGTGGCGGCTTGGAGGTAGTCTTTTCGCCGCATCCCAAGTATGAAATGCACGGCGACTTCGCCAATCTCAACCTGGCCCAATTGCCCTGGTCCCCGCGATGGAGCGAGCGTTGGACAGGCGTGGCCAACGGCACGATTCATCTCTCCACTACCGGCGTCGGGCGAGACGAATTGTTGAAGCAATTGACCGGGGGCGGAGAAGTAAAGTTGAGCAAGGTGGAATTTCGTGGCTGGGACGTGGAACTCAGCACGCTCTCCGGTGGGCCGTCGGCCGGTGCTTCCCGCTGGTCCAGCGGCGAAGGCGAATTCCAGTTGGTCGACCAGCAAGTGCGCCTCGACGACTTTCGTCTGGATGCGCCTCACCAGCGCACCCAATTGGCGGGTACCATCTCTTTTGGTATGGATGGCAACCTTACATTCACGCCAAAACCGCGCCCAGCTGCCGGGACACGCACGGTTTCCGAAGCTCGGGAATTGCGCGTCACCGGTCAACTCGAAAATCCAGCAGTGGCTGTAGCTCCTGCGGGCTCAGAACAAGCACGACCTTGAACGCAATAGAGATCCGGAACGGGAAAGTCTCATGGAGGCCTATGATTCGCCTGCGTCTTGCTGCTGTAATGTTTGTCGGGTTGACTCTGTTCTTCGCCTCGAAGTTGTGCGCGCAAGAATCGTTCACCCTGGAACAAGTACTGGGTGCTCCCTTCACAGCGGATTTGGTTGCCGCGAAAAACGTCAATCGCGTCGCCTGGACGTCTAACCAACAAGGCATGCGCAATATTTGGGTAGCCGAAGGGCCGAACTTCACCGCGAGACAGCTGACGTCGTATCAACAGGACGACGGGATTGAATTGTCGCAGCTGCGATTTTCTGCGGATGGCAACTACGTCGTTTATGTGCGCGGCGAAGGCCAAGATTCTGCTGGCGATTATGCCAATCCGACCAGCAATCCTGTGGGCCAGGAGCAGACCGTCTGGGCGATTTCCTGGAACGGCGGCGCACCCGTGAAAATTGATGCGGGAACTGCGCCAACTGTATCGGCGCAAGGGCGTGTCGCCTATGCGCGCAGTGGCGAGTTGTGGATGTCCACCCTGAAAGAGGACGAGAAACCGAAGCAGATTGTGGTGCGTGGCAAGAATCGTCCGGTGGAATGGTCATCGGATGGAACGCGATTGCTCTTGGTAACCAATCGCGGCGATCACAGTTTCATCGGCATTTACGACGTGAATGCGCAAACCGTGAAATTTTTGGCGCCTTCCGTGGATACCGACAAAAATCCGGTGTGGTCGCCGGATTCCCAGCGCGTGGCGTTTGTGCGCCAGCCCGCGGTTCCACGGGATACTCCCGATGGATATTTCATTGAGCCGGACCGGCCACATCCCTGGGCCATCTGGGTGGCCGATGTAGACAGCACCGTGGCACGGGAAATTTGGCACAGTGGCAACGCACTGCAGGATTCCTTTCCTTATATGTCGGAGGATACCGGCGGCGGAGTCGTCCGTTGGGAAGCCGACAATCGCATCGTCTTCGCCAGCGAAGCCGACGGCTGGCAGCATCTATATTCCATTTCGGCCGACGGAGGCGCCGCAAAGTTGTTGACCGCAGGAAATTGCGAAGTCGAGGAATGGTCGTTTTCGCCGGAACGAAACACCGTTTACTTCAATTCGAATTGTGGCGATATCGACCGCCGTCATGTGTGGAGTGTAGGAGTAGACGGAAGCGGGTTGCGGCAATGGACCGGAGGCAAAGGCGAGGCGGGCATTGAATGGGACCCCGTGGCGCTGGGCGGCAATCGCGATCTGTTCTACATTGCGTCGGATCCCACGCATCCCGGGCGCGTGTTTCATTCCACGCTCAGCGAGAATCACGCGGCCACAGAAATTTCCTCAACCGCCTGGGAGAGCCAGTTTCCCGCTGACAAACTCGTGGTGCCGCAACCGGTGATTTTTCACTCCGTGGATGGTTACGAGATCCACGGCCAATTGTTCTTGCCGAAAGATCTGAAGCCCGGCGACAAACGCGCCGCCCTTATTTTTCTCCATGGCGGACCAATGCGTCAGATGCTGCTGGGTTGGCATTACATGTACTACTACGCGAACGCCTATGCCATGAATCAGTATCTGGCCAATCGCGGATACGTGGTGCTCTCGATCAACTACCGCAGCGGCATCGGCTACGGTCGCGCGTTTCGCGAAGCGCCGGGACGCGCCGGACGCGGAGCCTCCGAGTATCAGGATGTTGTGGCGGCGGGGAAATACCTGCAGACCCGCGCGGACGTGGACGGACAACGCATCGGTTTATGGGGTGGAAGTTACGGCGGTTTTTTGACCGCGCTGGGCTTGGGCCACAATTCGGATTTATTCGCCGCGGGCGTGGATTTCCACGGCGTCCATGATTGGCCCGCGGACAACTGGGAAGGGAAGCACATTCCACCGGACCTGGTTCAATTGGCGCACGATTCTTCTCCGGTATCCGCGGTGAGCACCTGGAAATCGCCGGTGCTGTTCATCCATGGCGACGATGATCGCAACGTTATGTTCTCCCAAACGGTCGATTTGGTGGCGCGGTTACGCGCGCAAGGCGTGTATCTCGAGCAACTCATTTTTCCAGACGAGGTCCACGATTTTCTGCTGTATTCCAGCTGGGAGAAGGGTTATGCCGCGGGCGCCAATTTTTTTGACAGAAAGTTAGGTCCACCACAAAAGTGATTCGGCGGTTGACTCAACGCGGTTTTTTGCCGCTGGCGGCGCTGGTTTTTGCCGTGGCTGGAATTTTTCTGCTCAGTGCCGCTGCCAAGAGCGAAGACCGCTACCAGTTGTTTCCGAAACTGCTGAATGGGCAAACACTCAATTATGAGAGCCACGCCCGCATGAATCGCTACGTGAAAACCAAAAGCAACGTGAAGACCATGTTCGAACCCAAGCCGTTGCAAGCCGATCTGGCTATGACTTTCCGGCTTTCGGTGCAGGATTATCGCGCCCTCGGCCATCGAGCGGTGCTGGAAGCGGAAACGCAAATTCTGCCCGCGAGTACGGCAGAACAGCGGGATGCCCCCGACAGCACGGTGCCAAAACCCGCAAAAGTCAGTTTTGCCATTGGCACCGACGGAGCGTTGACACGCGCTGACGGGCTCGACGACCTGGATACCGACCAGAGCATGGCTTGGCAGTTTTGGATTGCGCAGTTCGCCTTCGCGTGGACCTTGCCGCCATCAGGCGTGCGCCCCGGGGAAAAGTGGAAGAGCGAAGAGGAAGAGCACACCCCCACTCCCATTGCCAAACTCGTTTGGGAGCGCGAGACCACCTACGTTCAGGATGAACCCTGCCCGACCTTGCCCGGCGAACAATGTGCCGTCTTCCTGATTAACGCGAATTTGCGCCAGAAATCGAATCCGGAAGATGCCACTCCAGAAGACTATAAACTCCACCAGCTAAAAACGTCGGGCACGGCCAAAGGCACCAATCAAACCGTCCTGTACATTTCGCGAAAGAGCGGACTGCTGGTCCGTGCCACCGAGGATTTGCAGCAATCCCTCGACGTGACCATCGCAAAAACCGACAACAGCAATCGGGTGCAGTATCTCGTGGACGTGACCAGCCACCTGGAAACGCGCTACCTGTCTGCCGGTCAAACCTCGGCCGCTCCCTGAGCGCTCTTGTAAGCTGCGGCTTTACGCCGCTGCACGGCGGATAAACCCGATGCTACAAACAGGCCGCGTCGCCGCTTAACGCTTTGTCCACAGGGAATTCCCTTTATCTCGTATTCACCGTTCAGATTGTGCTAGAGTTTTGCCCGCGACCAGGTCCGCTTCTGTGAGCCGTCCCACACGGGAGGGGAACAATGCCCAAGGTTTTACTGACCACGCGTTGCCGTGACACCGGCATCTACGATTATTTCCGCGAAAATGCCCCACGAAATTTCCGCTGGCGCTTCGGCATGCCCCGCACCATTTCGTTTGGCTTGCGCTTTCTGCGGCAAAACCTGCCGGACCTGCAGATCCTCGAATACCCTACGCATGCGGAATTTTCTGCGCAATTAAAGAAAGGCTGGGATGTTGTCGGCTTCTCGTTTTACCTGGAGGAAACCAACGATATTCTGGCTATGGCGGCAGAAGCGCGCCGGGCCGGTGTCCGCGAACTGTGGGCAGGGAACTACGGGGCACTGACGCCGGCGATCCAATCGCATTTCGATCACGCCTTCACCAGCTACAGCGAAGAAGCGGTAGCGCAGAGGCTTGGGCTGCCTCTCGACGAAATTCAGCATCCGCCGCTGGTCACGCGCTTCCGGTTGCCGGGAGGCTGGTCGCTGCCGGTGGGCGTGCTCTTTTCCTCGCGGGGCTGCAGTTTTCGGTGCACCTTTTGCCAGACTACCGCGTTTGCGCCGCGACCAAAGGAAATTTCCCTGGAGTCCCTCGATCGCGTGCTCCGGTTCTACGTTGAGCACGGCGTTCACTGGGTCCTCATGCTCGACGAAAATTTCGGCAATCTCCCCGCGCACGCCGATTCCGTGATCGAACTGCTCGCGCGGCATAAAGTGCGCTGGCTGGTGCAGTCGCGTGTCGATCTGTTCCTGCGAAATTTTACCGATTGGCAAAACTGCGGGATGGAAGGCGCGCTCTTTGGCATCGAGAGCTTCCACCAGGACATCTTGAAGCAGATGCACAAAAACGAAAAAGTGCAGGCCGCCTTCGAGTTGGCCGAAAAGCTCAATCACGCCGGCCTCTATGCGCAGGGTTACTACATTATCGGCCTGCCTCCGGAAACCCCCGAATCCATTGCGGAAGATTTGCGGACGCTCGCCTCCTTGAAGCTGGATACCACGCAAATCACCATCGTAACGCCCCATCCCCAAACGGAAATGTGGCGCGACCTCGAGGCAAATTACGGCATTTTTGAGAAGGATTGGTCGAAATTCGACACCAAGCATCTCGTCTGGAATCATCCGCATTGCGCGCCGGGAGTGTTGGAAAATCTCCTGGAACAAGGCTTCCGCGGATGTTATGGGAAAGAATGGTTGCTGCGTACCACTAAAAAGTTCCTGGCCATCCGCAGGGCGCAGCGAGACCTTTCTTGCGTTCTCATGGGGCCGGCCCGCTCGCGCTGGGCTAATCCACAACGCCTACCGTACCTGCCGCCACTCGTGCGCGAACAAGCGCCGCAGGTGAGCGCCGCTGTTGCATAGCCTTGGCCTGAGGCCCAAGTCAACTTGCTAGTCGCGCTATAATAAAGGTTTCCGCTGTGCTCGGCGAACGCGCAGGAGACCTGCTCAATGAATTTCAAGCTGCGAAGTAACTACCAACCCCGTGGGGACCAACCCGCGGCCATCGACCAGTTGACCCGTGGACTCGACGCCGGGGATAAGAATCAGGTGCTGCTGGGTGTCACCGGTTCCGGCAAAACCTTCACCATGGCCAAAGTCATCGAGGCCGCGAATCGTCCGGCGCTGGTTCTCGCCCACAATAAAACCCTGGCCGCCCAGCTCTATCACGAGTTCAAAGGATTTTTCCCCGACAACGCGGTCGAATATTTCGTCAGCTACTACGATTTTTACCAGCCTGAAGCCTACGTTCCTTCCGCGGACCTGTACATCGACAAAGAAGCCACCATCAACGACGAACTCGATAAGCTGCGCATGAGCGCCACGCGTTCGCTGTTCGAACGGCGCGACGTGGTCATCGTGGCCTCGGTCTCGTGCATCTACGGCATCGGCTCGCCGGAAGCATATTTCGGCATGTTGGTGATGGTGGAAAAAGGCATGCAGACCTCGCGCGAGGCGTTGCTGCGGCGATTTGTCGATATTCAGTACGAACGCAGCGAAGATCTTCGGCGCGGTACATTCCGTGTGCGCGGCGACATCATCGAGATTTATCCCACCTACGAGGACAACGCTTACCGCTTCGAGATGTGGGGCGACCAGATTGACACCATTCGGCAAATCGATCCGCTGACCGGAGAGATTCGCACCGGCCAGGAAGACTTGACGCGCGTCCCCATCTATCCGAAGACCCACTACGTGATGCCCCAGGATCAACGCGATCGCGCTCTGGTTGGCATCCAGGAAGAGCTGGATTGGTGGAAGAAAGAGCTGGAGAAGCAGGGGAAGTTTGTCGAGGCCCAGCGGGTGGTGCAGCGCACCATGTTCGACATGGAGATGATGCGCACCATTGGTTACTGCCATGGGGTGGAGAACTATTCGCGCCACTTGAGCGGACGCCTGCCGGGCGAAGCCCCGCCGACCCTGCTGGACTATGTGCCGCAAGACTATCTCCTGTTTATCGACGAATCGCACGCTACCGTTCCTCAGGTGCGCGGCATGCATCATGGCGACCGTTCGCGAAAGCAGACCCTGGTGGACTATGGCTTCCGCATGCCTTCGGCGTTGGACAACCGCCCGTTGACCTTTGAAGAATTCGAGCACCGCCTCAATCAAGTGATTTACGTCTCCGCGACCCCCGGTCCTTATGAACTGACGAAATCCGGTGGCGTATTCGTGGAACAGGTGATTCGCCCCACCGGCCTGGTTGATCCCGAGGTGGAGATCCGTCCGGTGAAAGGGCAAGTCGACGACCTGCTCGAGGAGATCCGCATTCGCGCCGAGAAAAACGAACGAGTGCTGGTGACCACCCTCACGAAGCGCATGGCCGAAGACCTGAGCGAATACTTCAGCGAAATTGGCGTGCGTTGCCGCTACTTGCATTCCGAAGTGGAAACGCTGGACCGCATCAAAATTCTGCGTGATTTGCGCAGAGGCGAATTCGACGTATTGATCGGCATCAACTTGCTGCGCGAAGGATTGGACCTGCCGGAAGTATCGCTGGTGGCCATTCTGGACGCCGATAAGGAAGGCTACCTGCGCAGCACCACTTCGCTGATCCAAACCATCGGGCGCTGTGCCCGCCATATCGAAGGCCGCGCCATTCTCTACGCCGATGTCCGCACAAAATCCATGAACGAGGCCATCAGCGAAACCAATCGCCGCCGCACCAAACAATTGGACTACAACAAGGAAAACAACATTACCCCGCAGTCGATCATCAAGGGCGTGGATATGGAACTGGCGCACATCGTCGAAGCTGATTATGTGACTGTGCCCCTCGACACCGCTGCTTTGGACACCGCGACCGCGGCCATCAAGTCCGAGCAGCAGCTCGCGGAAGTTTTGGCGCAACTGGAAACACAAATGCGCGAAGCCGCCAAGAAATTCGAATTCGAAAAGGCCGCGCAATTCCGCGACCGTATCAAGTCGCTCAAGCAACAGGATCTGTCCGGGCTGTTTGCAAAGGACACCCCGGAATCCTCCTCGGCGAACGCCTAGAGCATTACCATCCATGTAGAAGCTTTTTCTGTCGTAGGGGGCGCGGCACGGTCTACCCTGAGTCTCGACCTGCGGGCATGGGCGCTGCCCTTCGTTGCATCATTGCCTTGCTTGTGTAGGGCCCGCCTTCCGAGGCGGGCCGTTGGTTCTTGGTTGAGTTGGCTTACCTCGCCGTTGTCAGTCGGGGTTTTCATTCCGAGGGCCGGTTCTGCCCGAGGAATCTGCTGTTTCTTTGTTCTCTATGGGGTGCGTTAGGACGCACGACGCCGGGTGCTAGACCAAGCCCCGCCGCAACTCCGCCAATGGATAAAACGTGCCGCGCCAGACGATTCCCCCTTGCCGCAACGTCACGATCGTGGACCGCAGAATCATGTACGAGAAAATCAGCGCCCCTATCGGCAACGTCAGGCAGTACAGCGGCGAAACACGCATCACTACGTCCACACCGAAATGGAAGCACATCCCAATCAGCACAGAAATGGTCGCGAGCGCGCGAATCCAATCGTGTCCCCAAATGAGTCCGGCAAACGGGACCACGTTCATCAGCAGCAGCGCTGAGATTTGCGCCGCCACTACGCCGATGCGAAACTGAGCTCCCGCGAAGAAATTCTTTTCCACCCCGCGCACCAGATTGCCGAGCCCCAGGTGCCATGCAACCGAAACATAGTTTTGCGCCACGCCCACGCCCGAGCGATACCCGGCCATTTTCACGATTTTCCCCAGCTTCATATCGTCGACCACTTCCATGGCCAGACGCTGGTGGCTGCCACTGCCTTCGTAAGCCTTGCGACTCAGCATCTGAAACGCGCCCACCCCGACATACGCGCGCGAATTCGGGTTGCTGACATTGTAAGGGTCGGTGGCCAACTGAAAGCCCATGCCGAAAAAGGAAATCAGCACGGTGTCCCAAAAGCCGCTGCGCTCCACGTCGCCGAGCAAGGTCAGATGATCCAAACCCCGGGCGCGAAACAACGTCACAATGCGCCGCAGGGCATCGCCTTGAAACTTGACGTCGGCGTCCGTGAATACCAGCAATTCTCCACTCGCAACCCGGTACCCACTCTGCAACGCGTGCGGCTTGCCCAGCCAACCGGGAGGCAATTCGCGCACGTGAACCACTTTCAGTTGCCGATGATTGGCGGCAAACCTGTCGAGGATTTGTCCGGTTGCATCGCTCGAGCGATCGTCAACCGCAATGATCTCAAGGCTGGGATAATCCATCGCAACCAGTGTGGCCAGTGCTGCAGGAAGCTTTTCCTGCTCGTCGCGCGCCGCAAAAATCAGAGAAATTTTGGGGCACGCAGAATCTTCGGCAGGCGCATAATTTGCCACCCAAGGCAGGCGCACCGCGCCATAGGCAACTTTCAACCCATAGCTAACCCACAAAAATGCGATGAGTCCGAAGAAGAATATCCAAAAGAAATGCATGCCGGTTGGAGTCGTAAGCCAGCCTCAGGGTATCCTAGCATGGATGACAAAGAGCCTTGCCATCGTGGGGTCTGGACGCGTGGGGCGTGCTCTAGGCCGGCGCCTGCGAGAAACAGGTTGGCGAATTACGGTGGTGGCTGCCCAGACGGAAGCGAGCGCAAAAAGAGCGGTACGCTTTATCGGTGGTGGGCGCCCGGCAAGTGGTGTGCCTGCAACGCTTGCGGCCGCGGCGGTCATTTTGATTACCGTGCCGGATGACGCGATCGCGTGCGTGGCGGCTGAACTCGCGCGCAATGCGGGTGACGACCTTCGCGGCAAGGTGGTGTTGCACACCAGCGGGGCACTGGATGCTTCCGTACTCGGCGCTCTTCGTGATTGCGGTGCATCTGTCGGCTCGATGCACCCCATGCAAACGTTTAGTGGCGTCAGTGTACCGCCGCTCGAAGGCAAAGTATTCGCCGTGGAAGGCGACGAACTGGCCATACGCGCGGCCAGAAAGTTGGCACGCGCTCTCGTTGGCGTGCCCGTGGGCATTGCCCCAGCGAAGAAGCCTCTATATCATGCCGCGGGCGCGTTCGCCGCGGGTTTGAGTTTGGCGATGGAAGAGGCGGGAGTGCAGATGCTGATGGCTGCGGGGCTGAAGCGCCGCGAAGCGCAGAGCGCGCTCTTATCGTTGACGCGTCAGATGCTCGAGCACTACGAGAAACTGGGGCCACAGAAGGCCTGGACCGGCCCGCTGGCCCGCGGCGATTTCGGCGTGGTGGCCTCTCACGAAAAGGCGTTGCGCCAGTTCACGCCGGAATTCTTGGAGGCCTACCGGGCGGTGAGCCGGCTTTCGGCGCAAGTATTGTCTTTCGATCCCGAGATGACCTTGCGCCAACTGCACGCGGTTTCCGGAAATGCCAAACTTGTTGGGAAAGCGAAAGGGGCGACCGAGTGACTCAACTGCAAATTCCAATCCACAGCAGCACGTTGGCCAACGGTTTGCGCGTGGTCATCGTGCCGGATACCACCGCGCCGGTGGTGACCGTCGGCGTGTACTACAAAATTGGTTTCCGCCTGGAGCCGCAGGGGCGCAGCGGGTTCGCCCACCTCTTCGAACACATGATGTTTCAAGGCTCGGAGAACGCCCCCAAAATGCAGCACATCAAGCTCATTAATTCCAGTGGCGGCGTGCTGAACGGTTCGACCATGTACGACGTAACCAATTACTACGAAGCCGTGCCTTCCAACGCGCTCGAACGCGTGCTGTGGCTCGAAGCGGATCGCATGCGCGCCTTGCAGGTTGACGAAGAGAATCTCACCAATCAGCGCGATGTGGTTAAAGAAGAAGTGCGCGTGAACGTGCTGAATCAGCCTTACGGAGGATTCCCGTGGTTGGACATGCCGCCGGTGGCTTTTCGCAACTGGGCCAATGCACACAATTTTTACGGCGATTTTGCCGATCTGGATGCCGCCAGTCTGGCCGACGTGCAGAAATTCTTCCGAACCTACTACCTGCCAAATAACGCGGTGCTGCTGATGCTCGGCGATGTCAATCCGCAAGAAGGGCAAGCACTCGCGGAGAAATATTTTGGACCTATTTCCGCGGGAGCCGCCCCACCTTTTGCCGATCCCACCGAGCCGCCGCAGACCGAAGAGCGTCGCGGGTATGTGCAGGAGAAATTTGGCACGCTTCCGGCGATGGCCATTGGCTACGTATTGCCGCCCCGCCGGACCCACGACTGGTATGCCATGGTGCTGCTGGACCAGGCCCTGCACGGAGGGCGCGCCGGACGCATTCATCGCGAACTGGTCCTGGAAAAACAAATTGCTGTGGAAGCAGATGGCGGCGTGGACGACGTGTTTGGCTACAACGGCCCTTCGCAAATGACCACGCGCATTTTGCACAAGCCCGAATACTCCGCCGAACAGACGCTGGTTGCCTTTGACGAGGTTCTTCGCGAAGTGCAACAGAAAGGGATCACCGACGAGGAACTGAGCCAACTGAAGGTGAAGTGGCGTTCGGATTATTACTCGACGCTTGAGGGCGGGCGTGGCGGCTATATGCCCCGCTACGGGTTGATGCACCTGCTCGCCTGCTTCAGCCTCTTCGACAATGAGCCGCAGTTGGTGAACACGGTTTTGCAAAGTTTCCTGGCGGTGCAGCGCGAACAGATTCAGGCCGTGGCCAACAAGTACCTGCGGCCCGAGAATCGCGCCATCGTGTTTCGCGCCCCGGTCGGCAAAGACGCAAAGGAGGCCGCGTAATGGCGACTCGTGCTCCCGAAATGGCCTCCGCAGTTCCCGCGCTTACGCCCGAGCGCCCGGTGACCTGGCCGAAGCGTACCCGCGCGCGGCTCTCGAATGGCTTGGAAGTGGTGCTGGCCGAGGCGCATTCGATTCCGAAATTTCATGGAGAGTTACTCTTTCGCGCTGGAGAAGCGCTGGTCTCCGACCGCTCCGTAGGCCTCGCGGAAATGACCTCAACGGTTTTGCGCACCGGCACCGCAAAGCGCAATAGCCGGCGGATCGAAGAGGATTTGCGGCGTCTCGGCGCGGATCTGGGCACTTCCGCGGGACAAGACACCAGCGCGATTTCCTTCGCCGGGCTCAGCGAATTTGCCGAGCCCCTTCTGGAGTTGGTGAACGAATTGTCCCGCGATGCGTCGTTCCCTCCGCCGGAGTTTGAGCGAGAACGCAGGCAGAAGCTCGAGGAAGTCAAGATGGAACGCACTTCTCCGGGATTTCTGGCCGGCGAACGGTTGCGGAAGGTTCTCTTCGGCTCGCATCCGTATGCACGAGTTTCGCCCACGGAGCAGCAGGTCGCGGCCTACCGTCGCGAGGACTTGGAACAGGTCTATCGCGAAATTTATACCCCGGAAAATGCGCTGTTGCTGATGGTGGGTGATTTCGATCCGCAAACCATGCTCAACCTCGCAGAAAAGACTTTTGGGAATTGGACCGGGAAAAAGCCCGCCGCCAAAGAGGCTCCGGCGCTCCCGGCATTCCACGGACGGCGTGTGTATCTCGTGCACAATCCCGGCTCGGTGCAGACCCAGATTCTCGTTGGCTGTCACGCCATTACGCGCAAGCATCCCGATTGGATTCGTTTGGGGCTGACCAATAGCCTTTATGGTGGCGCGTTCAATTCGCGCCTGGTAATGAACATTCGCGAGGATAAAGGCTACACCTATAGCCCTCGCAGTGGCGTATCCCCTCTTCGCCATCACGGGTATTTCTCGGTATCCGCCGCGGTGCGCAACGAAGTCGTGGCGGCGTCGCTTACCGAAATTTTCTACGAACTGGATAAGCTCCGGTCTTTGCTGGTGCCCCCCGCCGAATTGGCCGATGCGCAAAACTATTTGACCGGCATGTTCTCCATGGGCTTGGCGACCCAGGAGGGCCTGTTGTCGCAGTTCGCTACCGTCGCGTTGAATGAACTTCCTCTGGATTACCTGGAAACCTATCGGGACAAAGTACGCGCGCTCACTTCCGAGGATCTTTTGGCGACCGCTCGCAAATACTTCGATTCCGCCAATATGCAGATCGTGGTGGTTGGCGACCGCGCGCAAGTCCAACAGCAGGCGCTCCTGTTCGGCGATACCGAAGTCTACAACGCGCAAGGCGAACGCCTGGAATAGCAGCTTGGTCATTCCGTCGCGCGCAGTATTTCGACGCTGAACCACCGCTTGCATAGTTGTTGCATTAGTTAATTACTTATACTATTATCAATGCGTGACGGGGTGCCGGACCATTTCGGCGCGTTGCTTTTGTTTCCTCCTCACGGTCCTTGTGCTCTGGGCGACGCAGGGTCAATGTGCGAAGAAGAAACCGCCCCTGCATCCCGTCAACCTCAATACCGCAACTGCTGCGGAACTCCAGCAAGTCCCCGGCATCGGGCCATCCACTGCGGAGAAGATCCTGCAAGCACGCAAATCCTACGGTAGCTTTAAAAGTGTGAATGATCTGGAGGCCATTCGCGGCATCGGTCCAAAGAAACTGGAGAAAATGCGCAAATACCTGACGGTGGCGCCACCACCGCAGAACAAAACGGCAAAGACGGCACACCCTGCAACGCCGGCAAAGTCGCAGCCAAAGTCCGCTGCCCCAACGCCAAAATCCTCACCGTCGACGGCCAGCGAAGACGAAGAACCGTAGTCAGCCCGAGTCCGTGGAGTTGAAGACAGACTGCTCCGCCACAAACTGCAGCAGACCTGCCTGTCACAGGCAAGCCGCACTTTAAAACCTGTCATCCTGAGGAGCGCATGTCCGCCATAGCGCGCAGCGCGTAGGCGGACGCGACGAAGGATCTCAGCTGATCCTCATTGCATTCGTCGTTAGACCCACGACAAAACTTGGATGGTTGGCTCGGCCAAAAAACAAGGCCCCGCCGTAAAGAGCGTGTGTGGCCTGGGGAGCCTTAGCTCCACTGGTGAGTGGTTTTCGGCATGGTCAAATCCAAAGGAACCTGATCCGCTATGCGGATGCCATAGCCTTCCAGCGCCACCACCTTCTTGGGATGATTGGTGACCACGCGAATATCTTTCAGCCCCAGGTCAATCAGGATTTGCGCTCCCGTGCCGCTTTCATGCTGCACCATGCGCTGGCGCGCCACTTCCCGGTCCAATTGTCCGCGGGTGTGAAAATGGATTTTCGGCAGAGTCCCGGGCACTTCCGGCGTATCGACAGTGAATCCACGGCCGGTGTGATGCAGGTACAAGAACACCCCGCGATTTTCTTTGGCAATCAGCTCCAGGGATTTGGCAACGAGTTGGCTGCAGTCGCACGCCACCGAACCGAATACATCACCGGTCAGACAGTGCGAATGCACGCGCACCAGCGGCGGAGTCGCGCCGTCCAGTTCCCCGCGAACCAGCGCGATGTGCTGGTCGTGATCCACGTCGCTGGAGTACGCGATCATGCGGAAGTCGCCGTAGCGTGTAGGCAGAACGGCCTCGGCAATGCGGCGAACATACCGTTCGTGCTGCATCCGATAGCGGATCAAGTCCGCTACGGTGAGCATCTTTAGATGGTGCTCTTTGCAGAATTCGATGAGTTGCGGCACCCGCGCCATCGTGCCATCTTCGTTCATGATTTCGCAGATCACACCAGAGGGATTCAAGCCCGCAATGCGCGCCAAGTCCACCGAAGCTTCGGTTTGCCCAGCGCGAACCAGCACCCCACCATTCCGCGCTCGCAACGGGAACATGTGGCCGGGACGCGCCAGATCCTGCGGTCGCGTTTTTGCGTCAATGGCGGTCAGAATCGTGATTGCACGATCGGAGGCGCTGATACCTGTGGTGACCCCTAATTTGCCGTCGATCGCTTCGCAGAATGCCGTGCCGTGCACCGAAGTATTGATCGGCGACATCAGCGGCAGGTTCAATTCGTCGCAGCGCTGTTCCGTCAGCGCCAGGCAGATCAGGCCGCGGCCATATTTCGCCATGAAGTTGATGGCATCCGGAGTGATTTTCTCAGCCGCTAGCGCCAAGTCCCCTTCGTTTTCACGATCTTCATCGTCGATAAGGACGATCATGCGTCCCTGGCGGATCTCTTCGACGGCTTCTTCCGCAGTACAGAAGGCATTCGGATCAGAGGGCATAATCCCAGTATTATAGAACGTCGAATGTGGATTTGCTGATTTTCCGCGCGGACGCCTCGGCCGCCGTGGGCTGGCTTGCCTTACTTAGTCCGCAGCGGCGTGTTGCGGTTCCGGCGCATTCGCGGCATTTGACCTGTCGGCGACTACTTCGGCCGGCGTCGGGGCCGGCGTTCGCTTCACCGGCAATCCACCCCACGCGTTGATGATTCCCAGAACCTCATGGGCGACCTGCGTCATGCTG
The DNA here is from genome assembly GCA_035524015.1 of Candidatus Sulfotelmatobacter sp. Taxonomy (GTDB): domain Bacteria; phylum Acidobacteriota; class Terriglobia; order Acidiferrales; family UBA7541; genus Acidiferrum. The sequence continues at coordinate 43,348 of DATKPS010000166.1, read as the reverse complement.
CCAGGATCTCTCCACCAGTGATTGGCTACATAGTCATCGTCTGGCAGGCCATGAACGATCGCCACGCCCCGCGATCCGTAGTATTTCGTCCACAAAATGTGAACACGTCGCGTGTGAGATTTGTTGGTCACAATGATTACGTCTTTGCCGCCTTTCGCCTTCAGTGCGGCGCTGACTTCGTCCAGTTCTTCCTCAGTGTTGACGATCGGCGTGTCGAGAACGTGGATCGCTTTGGCCGGTACGCCCGCACGGCGCAGCACGCGCGTATTGAAATCGGCTTCGCTGGGATAGTTTATGCCCAATTCTTTGAGCGGATCGGCGTGCGCGTCAGGACGCGTCAACCAGATTTCCTTGGCATAGCCTTCATGGTAAAGCGCAGCCGCTTCCAACGCGCGCGTTGGCAAACCACCGCTGAGAACTACGATGGCCGTTGCGGGCTGTAGCGGGTCTTCTCGCACCAACCACTTCCCAATACCGAACACAACTACCAAACCCGTGGTGGTGAGCAGTCCAGTTATAATGCAGAAAATTGCGAGAAACAGACGCAGGCGGGGCGCGTGACTCGGTCGATCTGTGCCATTCGGAGAGTCCATTGGGTCATCATTTCCTAATCGCCATGGGCTGGTGCCCGTTTGAGAGCACTTAGCATGCCAAACCTGCTCTTCGCCTATTCTCTCTGTGTCGCTTTTGCCAGCCCTATCTTGCTCATTTCTCGGTCCTTTCCGCAAACGCTCCGGCGTGTCTCTCCTCTCGATTTTTCGCCCGTACTGTAGCCGTGTAATTAGGGCGAAAGTTAGGAAAAAGCGACACCTCCAATTTTGCGACAAGTTCGCTGCGCAATATTTGCTAGTTAGTGAATCACCGTATCCATCGCTGGGACGAATCTGTAGCGCCCGGCATCTTACTGTGCGGGAGGATCTCGTCATGGCCAAACTCGCAATTTGGGCTGTCGTCGAAAGCAAGCCCGGTAAGGAAAAAGAAGTGGAGGAGTTCCTGAAGTCAGCGCAACCGCTCGCCGAAAAAGAAGTTGGCACACTGACCTGGTATGCCCTGAAGATCGGACCATCGAAGTTCGGAATCTTCGACACCTTTGCCAACGAGAGCGGCCGGGACGCCCACCTGGCGGGAGACATCGCCAAAGCGCTCGTCGCGAAAGCCAAAGATTTATTCTCGAAAGACCCCGAAATTCACAAAATCGACGTACTCGCCGCGAAGGCACACCTGGCAGAAAGCCACCAAAAAAGCGCGCACAGCTAGGCCGTTTTCTCGCTACGCGAAGCTGAGCAAGCTATCACTGCAGCGATTGGCGCGTTCCCCGCTTAAGAAAAAGCATTTGACAAGCCTAGTCGGTAAGTAGTAGCTTACCGTAAGTGAATACTTACGTACAGAACGGCTTGACCGCCCTCGGCGATTCCACCCGCCTGGCCATCTTCGAGATGCTCGGCCATCATCCCTACGCGGTAAACGAATTGGCGGCCCGGCTGCCGGTGTCCCGCCCCGCCGTCTCGCAACACTTGCGGGTGCTCAAACAGGCTCGTCTGGTCCGCGACCGCCGGGCAGGCACGCGGCGCATTTACGAGCTGGATCCGCAGGGCATCGCACTCTTGCGCGATCATTTCGCCCAACTCTGGGAACAGGCCCTCGCGTCCTTCAAAAAGTTTGCGGAAGACGAATACAAAAAGGAGAAACAGCATGGCGGCCGAGACGATTCAAAACGCGGTGTTCCGAAAGACTCTGCGCGTCGAAGTTCCGATTGACACAGCCTTTCGCGTGTTCACGGATCGCATGGGAGCCTGGTGGCCCGCGTCGCACCATGTGGGCGGTACGCCTTTCAAGGATATTCTGGTCGACCATCACGCGGGCGGGCGCTGGTATGAAATCAACGCAAAGGGGGAAGAGTGCATCTGGGGAACGGTGCTGGCGTGGGAACCCCCGCACACCGTGGTGCTCTCTTGGCACCTGCAGCCGGACTGGACCTTCAGCCCCGATCTGGCCAAGGCCAGCGAAGTGGCGCTGCAGTTCATTGCAGAAGGCCCGGAGCGAACCCGCGTGGAGTTTGAGCATCGCCATCTCGAACGACACGGCGCCGGCTGGGAGAAGTTACGCCAGGAGGTGGGCTCGGACCGCGGTTGGCCCGCGATTCTGGCTCTCTACGTTGGCCTGGCACAAGGTTCTAAGTAATTGCATCTTGCTGTTCCTTTGTTCGAACGCATGAAGAAAGTTCAAGAGCGCGGGAGAAACAACATGGAAGCCCTTTCAAATAGTGCGATCTCGTTAGCGGAACGAAGCCGAGCTTCCGCCGAACTGGAAGCTTCTCGAGATGAATTTCTGCGGGCTACCAAGGGTTTGTCTGCGGCGCAGTGGGGATTCCAGCCTTCCCCCGAACGCTGGTCCATTGCGGACTGCTGTGAGCACGTGGCCATCGTCGAGGCGCGCGCTCTGAAGAGAATCGCAGCAGCGGTACAGCAAGCGCCCGCGGATCCCAGCGAGCGCGCGCAGATAAAACTCGCCGATGATGCGATCGTGCCGTCGGCACTGAGTCGTACGAACCGCCTGCAAGCCCCCGAGGCTTTGCTGCCCACTCGCCGCGAGACGCCGGACAACTTCGTGCAGGAATTGCTACAGCTGCGCTCCAATACCCTGGCGTTTGTCGGCTCGACGCAAGACAACTTGCGCGCCCATTTTCTGGAGCATCCGCTTCTCGGTACGCTAGACACCTATCAGTGGGTGCTCCTTATTTCGGGGCATATGCGCCGGCACGCCGCCCAAATCGAAGAAATCAAAAGCGACCCGCGATTTCCTAAACAATAACGGTAGGAGGAGACGATGAAACTCATTGACCGCATATTCGGATCCCTGATGTTTCTCGGAGGCATTGCCCACGGGTTCGGTTCATATATGGCTTACAAGAATGACCACATTACACTTCTGTGGGCATGGTCCACTTCCTTTGCCTTGTTTCTTTTGGCCGCGGTGAACCTGCTCCGGGCAGCACGGCGGGGCGACCGTCCTCTGGCATGGATCAGCCTGGCCGGGTGCCTAACGTGGATTGGGTTTGTGGTGTGGTTCGCGCTTCTTCTAGGAAACCCGTTGGATTTTCGGCCGTTGGTCAACCTGATCATCACCGTGGTCCTGGCCGGATTCAGCGTACGCAGCTTGCTCCGCGCGAAGGTGCTGGATGAACGCGTGCCGTCCAATGCCGCGACGGCACGCGCCCACTCGTCTTAGAGAGACCGCAGGAAATTCAAAAGCTCCTGCTGCTGTTGTGGCGTTAGCTGGTTGTACAAGGAGATCACTTGGTTCGCTTCGGAGCCACTGCTGGCATGCTGTTGAATGGCGTTCACTAGTCCTCCATTCGCGGGGCCGGACCGGCCATCATGCAGGAAAAAGATTCGCTGACCGAGTCCCCATAACGGAGCCGTGCGGAATTCGTTGCCCGCGGCCGCGCCTTGCGAAACATTGTCGGCCAGCCCGGAGCCCATGTTATGAACCAGCAGATCAGAGAAGAGTGCCGCAGTCTGATTGCTGAGTCCGGAAGTGAACGCGGACTGGCCGGTGGTCAGAGAAGAAGTGTGGCACATATTGCAGTGAATTTGGCTAAAGATGGCCTGGCCCGCTTGGATGGAGCTTGCCGATGGATTGCCGGAAATCCCTTGCGTGGAGGGAGCGGGCGGAGCCAGGAAACGCATAAAGTTAGAGAACTCCACGATGTCGCTGGGAATTTGGTCCCCGGATAAGGTGAAGTTGGTGCTGTCCTCGGGTGTGGGATTGAGCAGGCAAGTGGCCGGCGGATCGCCGCGTTCGTTGGTGAACAGTTCGTTGGTAACCCCGACTTCGACGTTGTAAGCCTCGCCCGCAAACATTTCCAGCGATTTGTTTTGCGCCTTCCATCCGAAACGGGTAATGGAGCCGTCGTTGGCGCTGTAATTCGGATGACCGGAGATGCCGAGTTGCTCCTTCAGGCTTGCGTTGGCCTGCATATTTGCCACGATTGTCTCGTCCGTGATGCTCTCAATTAGGCCTGCCCCGTAGAGGGGCGTTGGAATGCGGAAAATGATGTTGTTTAGCTCGCGCATTTGGGCGAAGTTAGGTTGCGCCATCGAGCATCCTGCGGCGTCCGATCGCCCCGTGATGGTAAATACGTCGTGAACTCCACCATCCGCTGTGCGTGTGACTTGGCCATTGGAGACTACGAAAGGGAACCGCGCCTCGCGCACGGGTCCGGTGGCGGTTACAAAGTAGGGAATCGAGTTGGTAGCGCCGTTGGCATTGGCCGCTTCAATCTGAGGATTTGGTCCAATATTGGGATATTGCGCGGTGGAAGGACTTGAGCCTCCTACCGCGGGTTGCACGTGGCAACTCGCGCAACTGTTGGAATTGAACGTTGGACCTAGGCCGCTGCTTACCTGATCCACTTGCTCAAAGCGATTCTGCCCATCTTGAAAAAATTGCAGTTCCGCAGCACCTAGACTTGATAGCGGCGTCCCGGCGTTGACTCCGCCAGCGCGCACGCCGGGATCCGTGGCGGGCACAGAACTTGCTTGCGCGCTGGTCGCTTCCGAACTGGCCTGGCTTTGCGACCAAAGCGGTAGAGCCAGACAAATACACAACAACAGTAAAACAGCCGCACCTGTAGCGTTAGACTTCGCGGTATGCATCTTTTAGTCCTCCAGTTGTGATTTCCGCAGGGGGGCGACACACACCCCCAGTGTGGCTAGGCAAAAGTTAATCGGTGGGGCCTGGGTTGGCAGAAGGAAGACGCCTGGGGATTGCTGGACTGTGGCTCAGCAAAATTAGAGTGTTCCGGGAACAACACCCCGGTGTAAGTAGCTTGTGGCCGAGACCTCCTCGCGAAGAGCCAACCACGCGACGTGCTGCCGTGAGCGATTTCGTGTCACGCCAACGGATGGGGTGCGCCTGGTTCCGGGAATGGGCGGATTCCCGTTCTCCGTCGAAATCCCAAAGTCTGCTGGGGAGAGTGGGCGCAACTCTATGCGCATCGCCGTGACCCGTCAATCCGACGCGAGTACAGATTGCGTACAGGGTCCGAGGGAATTAGTACAGTCAAATCGAACAGGAACATCGGCGTAAAGGCAAAGAAAAAGGGCGGCCGAAAATTCGACCGCCCTTGGTTGATTGAGGTTTCTGGGTTAGCTGGACAAACTTAGTACATCCCGCCCATGCCGCCCGGGCCGCCAGGACCACCGGCAGCAGCCGACTTTTTGTCGTCTTCCTTCAGCTCGGCCACCAGCGCTTCGGTGGTCAGCATCAGGCCTGCAATCGACGCGGCGTTCTGGAGCGCCAGGCGAGTGACCTTGGCCGGGTCGATGACCCCAGCCTTGACCAGGTCCACGTACTCGCCGGTGTCCGCGTTGAACCCAAAGTGATCGTCCTTGGAGTCGCGGATCTTGCCGATCACCACCGCGCCTTCAAAGCCGGCGTTGTGCGCAATCTGGCGAGCGGGCTCTTCGAGAGCGCGCTTCACGATGCCCACACCGACGTGCTCGTCACCTTCAGCCTTGATCTTCTCGATAGCCGGAAGTGCGCGGAGCAGTGCGGTGCCGCCGCCGGGAACGATGCCTTCCTCGACCGCTGCGCGGGTGGCGTGCATGGCGTCCTCCACGCGAGCCTTCTTCTCCTTCAGCTCGGTTTCGGTAGCCGCGCCAACCTTGATGACCGCAACGCCGCCGACCAGCTTGGCCAGACGTTCCTGCAGCTTCTCGCGGTCGTAGTCGCTGGTAGTGATGTCGATCTGCTGACGGATCTGCTTCACACGGCCTTCGATTTCGCTGGGCTTGCCTGCCCCTTCGACGATCGTGGAGTTGTCCTTGTCGATGGTGACCTTCTTGGCCTTGCCGAGATCCTCGATCTTCACGTTCTCGAGCTTGATGCCGAGGTCTTCCGTGATGGCCTTACCGCCGGTCAACACCGCGATGTCCTCGAGCATGGCCTTGCGGCGATCGCCAAAGCCGGGGGCCTTGACGGCGGCGCACTGCAGCGTACCGCGTAGCTTGTTCACCACCAGGGTGGCCAGCGCTTCGCCTTCCACTTCCTCCGCGATGATCAAGAGCGGCTTGCCGAGCTTGGCAATCTGCTCCAGCAACGGCAGCAGGTCCTTCATCGAGCTGATCTTCTTCTCGTGGATCAGGATCAGCGCGTTTTCCAGCACGCACTCCATGCGCTCCGGATCGGTGATGAAGTACGGAGACAGGTAGCCGCGGTCGAACTGCATGCCTTCCACGACTTCCAGTGTGGTGTCCATGGTCTTGGACTCTTCCACGGTGATGACCCCGTCCTTGCCGACCTTCTTCATCGCTTCGGCAATGATTCCGCCGATCTGCTTATCGTTGTTGGCGGAAATGGTGCCGACCTGAGCGATCATGTCGCCCTTCACGTCCTTGTGCAGCTTCTTGATTTCTTCGACGGCCACTTCAACGGCCTTGTCGATACCGCGCTTCAGGGCTGTGGGGCTGGCGCCGGCGGCCACGGTCTTCACGCCTTCGCGGAAGATGGCCTGAGCCAGAACGGTGGCGGTGGTGGTGCCATCGCCGGCTACGTCGCTGGTCTTGCTGGCGACTTCGCGTACCATCTGCGCGCCCATGTTCTCCAGGGGGTCCTTCAGTTCGATCTCCTTCGCTACGGTGACCCCGTCCTTGGTAATAATCGGGGCGCCGAACTTCTTCTCGATCACCGCATTGCGGCCCTTGGGGCCGAGGGTGATTTTTACTGCATCCGCAAGGGCATTCACGCCGCGCAATATCGACTGGCGCGAATTCTCTCCGGTAACAATCTGCTTCGCCATTGCCTCTTTCCTCCTAGTAAGTTCCTTGCTGCTGATTCGATTCGAGATGTTTTTTTGCTGCTTGAAACTGGTAAAAAGTAATCAGTTATCAGTAATCCGTTGAACCAAGAAAGGTTGAAACTGCTAACTGTGAACCGACGACTGTAGACCGCTGTTCTTACTTCTTTGCTGCCTTGGCCGCGCCGCCCAACTTCGCCAGGATCTCTTCCTCGCGCAGAATCAGCAGCTCTTCGCCGTCGATCTTGATCTCGCTGCCGCTGTACTTGCCGAACAGCACTCGATCGCCAACGTTTACGTCCAGGGGGATCCGCTCGCCCTTCTCGCGCTTGCCCGCTCCAACGGCAATCACTTCGCCCTCTTGCGGTTTCTCTTTCGCGGAGTCAGGGATGATGATTCCACCCTTCAGGGTTTCCTTCTCTTCAATACGCTTCACGATGACACGGTCGTGGAGCGGTGTCAGATTGACTGCCATCTTGGAAAAACCTCCATTTAGGTAAACTTGCGGTGTGACTGAAACACTGGGCGGCGGGGGCTGAATGGTGTTTAGCACTCCTCGCTACCGAGTGCTAATAATAGCAACTTTTTCCGGCCAGTCAAGGCTTTTCCCACCTTTCCACAGCCTTTAGCCGAGAATTCACATCCCCATTCTCGTAGTGAAGCCCCTTATTATCATTCGGATAGCCATGCAAGGTTTTCCTTGCACTTGGCCGTTGCCCTGCTTTGCATCCCGGAGTTAGACTCGCCAAAACATCTCTCCCATGCGCTGGCTCCTCTATCTTCGTCTGATTACCTTGACTGCGGGAACGCTCTTGCCGTTTTTCTGGATGGTCGTGATTCTGGGGCATCGTCGCCAGCGCAACTTCGAGCGCGTCTTCTTCTTTCTGTGCCTGGCGCTGACCTGTTTTTTCGGTAACAGCCTGCTCGCCTTGAACGCCCAGCTGTTTTACGGCACGCCGCCGGCAGCGCTGCTTCGCTTCGCCTGGACTTTTCTCTGCCTTGGGCTGTTCTTGATTCCATCGTTGGTGGTTCATCTGCACGTGGAGTATGGCTCCCTCAGAGAGCTAATCCGTGCACCGTCCGAAAAGTCGATTTGGCTGGCGATTGCATGGCTGCCCGCGCTGGGCCTGCTGGCCAACCTCTGGTCCGCGTTGCGTCTGTCCGGGAATTTTGATTTCGAACGGCCCACGCACACGATGGGGCTGCTCTTTCAGGCTTGGCTGATCCTCTCGATGATCGCGGCGGTAGTGTGGCAACAGCGCTTTCAATCCTCCGCGCCGGATGACGAGCAGAAGGCGTTTCATCGCGGTATGGTGCGGGTTCTGGGCGTGCTTGCCGTGCTGCTGCTCCTGGTCTTCTGGGGGCAGCGTGCCTACGGAAGCAACTGGGCGGATGGCCTGGACTCCGTCGTGCTCTCTCTCGCGCTCATTCCTTTTGCCGTTCTGATTTTGGACGTCCGGCGCTTCAATTTTTTGCAGATCGGCCGCCAACGCAATTTGATTTACGCGGTTTTCGCTGTATTCCTGGCCCTCCTGTATTTGAGTTTTGTGCGCCGCGCCGGCCAGTGGCTGGAGCCGTATTTGCCGCCGGAAGCCACCGCGGCGCTATTGTTGTTTTTGCCGGTGGCGTTCTTCGAGCCGCTGCAACGCATGATCCGCGGGTTGTTACGCCAGACCGCGCAGAGCGAGGTCGATCGCGTCCAAAAATTGATGGGCCCGATCAACGAAGTGGCCCGCCGTGGCGATTTCGAGGAGTTGCGTTTGTTTTGCGAGCGCTGGATCGCGGAGCAGTTGCAGCTTGCCGAAGTGCACCTGGCTCTGGGGGCCGGCGAAGTTACCCGCCGCGAGAAACGCGGCGCCCACAGTCCCGCGGAGGAGACTTTTGAAATCCGTCGCAGCCATCTAACTACGGGTGTCCTTCGCGCGCGGTCGCATGGCGCAATGATCTCCGGCGAAACCTACGCGGCCTTGGAATTCGTTGCCGAGCAATTGCCGGGTGCGTTTGATCTCTGCCGCCTCATCGAGCAAAAGCTCCAGTTGGAAAGGGAACTCGCGGAACGCGAACGCCTCGCGCTCGTGGGACAAATGGCTGCCAGCATTTCCCACAACCTCAAAAATCCCCTCGGCTCCATCAAAATGATTCTGCAAGTGCAACTCGAAAGCCCGGAGCTCCCGCCCGCCTTGCGCGGCGAAACCCAGATGGTCCTCGACGAAATCAATCGGCTCGCTTCCAAGCTCAATCAACTCTTGCAATTCAGCCGCCCCGGTACGCGACCCGCCCCAGGAGAATTGCGCTGCAACCTCACACAGATGCTGCGCAATGTCGTCAATGTCTTGCGCCCCGAAGCGGAAAAACGCCAGGTTGCTCTCGACTTGCGCGAGCCCAACGACCAGGAATGGGTGGCAGCGAACGGCGAGGCCGTCAACGACATACTCACCAACATCATTCTCAACGCCATCGAATCTGCTCCGGCCCACGGTCATGTCTGGGTCGCCACCCGGGAAACCGAACGCGACGTCGAAATCACTGTCGAAGACGACGGCACCGGGATCGCCCCGGAAATCCAGGAAAAAATCCTGCGGCCTTTTTTTACCACCAAGCCGCGCGGCACCGGTCTCGGCTTGGCCATCGTGCAAAAGCGTCTGGAAGAGTGTAGCGGCGTCATGGAAGTCACCAGCCCAGTTCAGAATGGCGGCGGCACGCGGTTCAAAATTGCCTTTCGCGCAAGCCCGGAACCCGTACAGGCGGGCAAGCGATGAGGCAAATGGCTCCAGCAACCCGTCGTGCCTTTCACCCGCTACAAAAATCGCCTGCCTTGGTGTTTGCGACACGAATCCCGCACAGCTTCCTTGCCACCGCTCCGCCTGCTCGGGAAACTAGTGGCTATGGCGGTTACCGCAAGCACCAGCGCAGACAGTTCCGCAGAGGCGAGCCAGCGATTCAGAATGCCGGCTCCGCCAAATTTTGGCGCTCCCCTGCCCGCACCCAAAATCGAAAACAAAACGCTGCTTTTCCTGGGCCTGTTCCTGGTAGGCTTCGCGCTACGCTTCGGCTTCGTCCTTTGGGCTCGCACCTACGTAGGCTCCGCGCACACCCACCTGCCCTTTGGCGCGGAGATTTGCCGCATCGCCGCGCACATCGTAGCGGGGGACGGCTATCGCTCCCCGTTCCACGACGTAGACACCGGCCCGAGCGCTTGGGTGGCCCCGGGTTATCCCTTTCTGGTGGCAGCGGTTTTTCGCCTCGCTGGCAGCTACTCCGCCGCATCGGCCCTGATTTTGCTGGCCCTGCAATGTCTGATGGCCGCCGCGACCGGTGTGGTCATCTACAAGCTAGGAATGCGAACCCTCGGAGAGCGCATCGGCTTTTGGGCCGCGGTCATCTGGACTTGCAGCCCGATTTTCTTTCGCTGGCCTGCGTCGGTGATTTGGGATTTCTCCGCAAGTGCCTTGCTGCTGGCTCTGAGTTTTGTCATGACCCTCGATACCGGCGAAAAGGGCACATTCGCCCGCTGGCTGCGTCTCGGCGCAATTTGGGGACTGATGGCGCTGATCAATCCCGCGTTGCTTGCACTACTGCCGTTCGGCCTGCTGCATGCCGCTTGGGAAAACCACAAAGCAGGCATCCGCTATTTTCGCGGCTTGTCCTATGCCGCCATTCTTTTCGCGGTGCTAATAGCTCCCTGGCTCATCCGCAATTACCTCGTCTTCCATCGCCCCGTTTTTCTGCGAGACAACTACTGGTTCGAGTTTTCCATGGGCAATTATCACTACAGCAACGGCATGGGTTGGTCCGGGAAGCATCCCGACGTCAACCCCCGCTATCTCAATCAGGCCGCCCAGCTCGGCGAACTCGGGTTCATCGATTTTCACAAGAAGGAAGCCTTTGCCTTCGTGCGTCAATACCCTCGCGAGTTCCTCGATTTGACCCTGCATCGCGTGTGGTGGTTCTGGGATGGCACCACCATCCTCTACCAGGCCAACGATTGGTGGCAGCCGTGGAAATATTGGCCCTTATCCGCGGCGGCTTGGCTCGCTCTCTTTTTTGTGCTGACGCGGCGGCCGCGCGGCTGGTTGCTCTACGCCGCGGCGGTGCTCGTCTATCCGCTGCCTTATTACCTTGCTTATCCGCACCACAGGTATCGGCACGCCATCGAGCCAGAACTGTTGCTGCTCACTGTGTATCTCGCCTCGGTGCTTTGGGGCGAACTCGCCGGTCTTTTCGCTCCAAAACAACTGCAAGCACAAGCCGCAAAGTGACAGCGGTTTCCGTCGTAGGGGATCGCTCACGCTGGCCTTGCGTCTGGAGAGGGTTCGTGTGTCCATGAGAACTGTTTTGGTTGTCGATGACGAGCCGGCCGCCCGCTACGGACTGAAGCGCGCCCTCGAGGGCCGCTATCGCGTAGTCGAAGCGGACTCCGCGGCCGCGGCCCGCGCCACCATGGCTTCCGAGGCCCCCGATCTCCTGCTGCTGGATGTGGTTATGCCCGGCGAAGATGGCCTCGCCTTTCTGAAGTGGTTGCGCAGCGAAGGAAACCCGTTGCCCGTGCTCATGGTCTCCGCGCTTGACACCGCCAAGCCGGCGGTGGAGGCGCTGCAATACGGCGCCGCGGATTACTTGGTGAAGGGCTTCGACCTGGAAGAGTTGCGCACGCGCGTCGCCAATCTACTGAAACTCGCCACCCTGGAGCAGGAAAACGACTCCTTGCGCCGGCGCTTGGCCACGGAAGGGCAATTCGGTCAGATGATCGGGCGTTCCGCAGCGATGCGCAAAGCCTTCGAAATCGGGGATCGTGTGGCCTCCACAGATTCTACCGTGCTGATCCTCGGCGAAAGCGGCACCGGCAAGGACCTGCTGGCGCAAGAGATTCACGCGCGCTCGCAGCGCAACGGGAAACCCTATGTCGCCGTGAATTGCGCGGCCTTGCCGGAAACTCTCATCGAATCCGAACTCTTCGGCTACGAACGGGGTGCGTTTACCGGAGCGGCGCAGCAGAAGAAGGGGCGCTTCGAGCAGGCGCACGGTGGAACGCTGTTCCTCGACGAGATTGGAGACATGAACCCGGTCACCCAATCGAAAGTGCTACGGGCTCTGGAAAATCGCACCATTGAACGCTTGGGCGGCACACAATCTATTCCCGTAGACGTGCGGGTCATCAGCGCGACGCACCGCAATCTGCCTTTCGCGGTCCGTGACGGAAAATTTCGCGAGGATTTGTTTTATCGACTGCGCGTAGTCACCATCGAGTTGCCGGCCCTGCGCACCCACAAAGACGACATTGCCGCTTTGGCTCAGGCCTTTCTGCAGATTCATGGCTCTCGTTTAGGACGCAGCGGGCGGCTGACCAAAGAAGCTCTGGCCACATTGGAACGGTACGACTGGCCAGGCAACGTCCGCGAACTTAAAAATGCCATTGAACGCTCCATGGTGCTCTCCCGCAACGAGGAAATCGGCGTGAACGACCTGCCCGAAGAGGTCGTGAAAGGGTCGCCCATTCTTCCCAAACCCGGTGAAGATGGCGCGGATCTCGGCTTAAGCGAATCCGATTTTCGCGAAGCCAAACGCAAATTCGAAGTCGCCTATCTGCGACGCCAACTGACCTCGCATCGCTGGAACATTTCCCGGACCGCGGCGACCATCGGCCTGCATCGGCAAAGTCTGCAGGAGCGTTTACGTGAATTGGGTATTCGCCGTCCCGGTCAAGAAATTGCCCAGGAGGATGACGAGTGACTTTTCACGGCTTCGTTCAAGCCGGCGGCGCCAGTACCCGCTTTGGAGAAGACAAGGCGTTGGTGAAACTGGCCGGCAAAAGTATGCTCGATCGTACTGGCGAATTGTTGCAGAGTGTCTGTCATGACGTAACCATCGTAGCGGCACCTGGACGGTACAACAATTCACGATGGCCGGTCTTGGCTGATCGTTGGCCCGGCGATGGCCCGCTCGGTGGCATTCTCACCGCGCTGCATTCCATTGACCCGTCAGCAGATTCGGATCGGAACAAGCATGAGGACCGTAGCGGCTGCCCGTTCGCGCTCATCCTAAGTTGCGATATGCCCTTTCTGACCGCGGAATTTTTGCGTTTTCTCATGGATCGGGCCCAGCACAGCGAGGCCCAAGTGATCGTTCCCGAATACTCCCAGCGCCTCGAACCCCTGTGCGCCTGTTGGTGCGCCGCCTCGCTCCCGGCCCTTCAGGCCGCGTTTGAGTCCGGCGTTCGCAAGGTCTCGCAAGCAATGAAACATCTGCCCATGGAAGTGCTTGACGAGTCGGCCTGGAAACGCTTTGATAACCATGGTCGGTTGTTCCAGAACATGAACACCCCTGAAGATTACAAACAGGCGCGCCGCATCTTCGAGATAGAGAGTCGATGAGCCAAGAACTGCACGAAGCCGGACTAACCTCCGCAGCCAGATCCACACAAAATGCCTCGGAATATTACTTTGAATTTCGCGGGGTCACCAAAGCCTTTGATGAGCGTGTCGTGCTCAACAACGTTAGCTTCGAAGTGAAGCGCGCGGAAACCTGTGTGATTATGGGCCGCAGCGGCGTGGGCAAATCGGTTTCCTTGAAACACATCATGGGCTTTCTCCGCGCCGATGCCGGGCAAGTGTTCATCGATGGCACTGACGTTACCAACTTTACCGAGCGCCAGTTTGAAGAAATTCGACGCAAGGTCACCATGGTCTTTCAGTCCGGAGCTCTGTTTGATTCCCTGACCGTCGCGGAAAATATTGCCTTTCCCCTCGAAGGCCAGCCCGGCTTAACAGATGACGACGTCGACGCCTACGTGATGAAGTTGGCAAAAATGCTCGAAGTCGACGACGTGCTGGAAAAGCTTCCCAGTGAGCTTTCCACCGGCATGAAACGCGCCGTGGCCATCGGGCGCGCGCTGGCGCAGAATCCCGAAGCCATTCTTTACGACGAGCCTACCACCATGGTCGATCCCATCATGGCCGGACACATGGGCGATTTGATTTCTAGGCTCAAGGAAGCTTTCCATAAGACTTCCATCGTCGTCACTCACGACACGCACTTGGCGAAGCGTCTGGCCGACACCGTTGTATTCCTGCAAGACGGCAAAGCCCAAGTGTTCGGCTCCTGGAAGGAATTCGAGAGTTCCCCAGATCCTTTTCTTCAGGATTTCCTGATGCAGGATGAACTCATTCCCGCCCTGGACGTGACTCTGTGACCACTTCCACCGTGGCGCCCTCGAATGCCAAGGCGCAACTCCGAAAAACCATGGGTTTTTGGGATGTCCTGTTGTTCAACATCGCCACCGTCCTCGGTCCGCGCTGGATCGCCGCGGCGGGGCACAACGGCACTTCTTCCATCAGCCTGTGGGTAATTGCCGCGCTGTTCTTTTTTGTGCCCGGTGCGTTCGTGATTAATGAATTGTCCTCGCGCTTTCCCGATGAAGGTGGGCTGTACGTTTGGGCCAAGGAAGCGTTCGGTGATTTTCACGGATTTGTCGCCGGTTGGACCTATTGGATCTACACCGTGTTCTACTTTCCGGGTCTGCTGCTCGCCAGCGCCTCGATGAGCGCATATGTTTTCGGCGCTAAAGGGATGGCGCTGTCGCAGGACCGCAGCTTTCTGTTGTGGGTTTCGCTGGGGTTGCTATTGGTCGCGGTGCTCTTGAACATCATCGGCCTGAACATCGGCAAATGGCTGCAGAACGCCGGAGGCGTGGCCACCTATGCTCCGTTACTGATGCTAGGCGGAATTGCCGTTCTGGTTTATTTCAAGCAGGGCTCCGCCACGCATTTCACTTGGGCGAACATGCGCCCGACGTGGAACTGGGACACCGTGAACTTTTGGTCGCAAATCGCTTTTGCCTTCACCGGTCTAGAACTGGTGTCCGCGATGAGCGAGGAAGTGCGCGACCCACGCCGCACCTTGCCGCGCGCCGTGTTTGCCGCCGGCGCGCTGATTGCCATTGCCTACATTCTGGGCACCTTCGCGGTGCTTTCGCTGGCCCCGGCGGCCGATATCGATCCGCAAAGCGGCGTGTTTCACGCCATCACTCTTGGGTCGGTTGTCTTGAAGTTGGGATTCCTCGGGATCCTGGCGGCCATGCTGGTTTCTATCGGTAACGCCGGCGGAGTCGGCAGCACCGTCGCCGGAATCGCCCGAGTTCCTTTTGTGGTCGGCATCGACCGCTATTTGCCGGCGTTTTTCGGCAAGATTCATCCACGCTGGAAAACGCCGTACGTTTCGATCCTGGTGCAGGCGGGCCTCTCCGGCGCGATCTTGCTGCTCAGCCAGATTCGCAGCGAGACCGTGCAGGCCGCGTATCAAATCCTGATTGATGCCGCGATCATCCTGTACTTCATTCCGTTTCTGTATATGTTTGCGGCGGTGCTCAAGCTTTCGTCGCGTAACGATCGCACTGCAAATTCGCACAACGTCCTGATTCCTGGCGGAAAATTGGGCTTGTGGTCCAGCGGCGTGCTCGGCTTTGTGGTCGTGTTGATCGGCATTTTCGTATCCCTGGTGCCCCCGGGCGAAACCCTGAATAAGTGGAGTTTCGAGGCGAGGCTGCTCGGCGGAACCTTGGGTTCCATCCTGATTGGCCTGATTCTTTATTGGCGGGGCGCGCGCTCCAAACTCAGCGAAGCAAAACATTGATTCGTATAACCGCATGAAGCTTGTCAGTAACTATTGCACGAGACCTGTCATCCTGAGCCCGCGTTTTCTGCGGGCGAAGGATCTCACCTGACAGTTTCTGCTCGGTGTCTGCAGTAGCACATTATCTGGATCGGTCGAGATCCGGCGGTTCAGCTGGCTGACACCGTTGCAGGCCAAAATACCGGCCAGGCCTCAAAAACCCTGACTAACAAGTTGTTCGATCGAAAGCGCACTAGCCGTCTTGCCGCCGCTTCGCGCTTGCAGATACCGCTCGACGTATTTCCCCAGGACGTCGCCTTCTAGATTCACCGCATCGCCGATTTTCTTACCCTGAATATTCGTGTGCTCATAAGTGAACGGAATAATGGCGATTTCCGCCACGCGCCCATTCCAGCGCGCCACCGTCAGGCTGATGCCGTCGATCGCCACAGAGCCTTGGGGCACGATGTACTTCGCGAAACCTTCCGGCACTTCGACCCCGTACCACCAATTTTCACCCTCAGCGTCGAGCCGCGTGACCCGCCCAACCGTATCGACGTGCCCCAGCACAAAGTGCCCTCCAAATTCCTTGCCCGCGGTCATGGGCTGCTCCAGATTTACGCGCATGCCGCTGTGCCACTGGCCGAGGGAAGTTTTGCGCAACGTTTCGCCGGAAAGATCGGCCGAAAACAGCTCGCCCTCCAGCTGAACCACCGTCAAGCAGCAACCATCGACGGCGATACTATTGGCAATCGCTAGATGCGCAGACACGCTCGGAGCATGAATCGTCAGCCGCCCGCCCTCCGCATGAACCTGCAAAGAATGAACCGTGCCAAGGTGCTCGATGATGCCAGTAAACATGCAATCTTCTCCGAGTCTCTAACTTCATAGTATCGCGTTCAGTTCGCAACTGCGTCCAGCAGGGGTAAGCCACCGGGACCCCCACCAAAATCACAGCACACCCCACTTCGCTTCATTCTTGGGTTGACATCTTACCTGAAGCGATAGACACTCGGGAAATGGCGACCCAAAAAGATAACGAAAAGCTTGAGCTCCTTCAGGGCACCCTCGATTTGCTCATCTTGCGCACCTTGATCTTTGGCCCGCAGCACGGTCAAGGCATCGCTCGCGCCATTCAGTCCACCTCCGACGAAGAGTTGCTGGTTGAACATGGCGCCCTCTATCCTGCGCTCCAGCGCTTGCAAGACCGAGGATGGATCGCGGCAAAGTGGGGCACCTCGTCCAATAACCGCAAGGCTCGTTTCTATACCCTGACGGCCGCGGGCCACAAACAACTTGGCAAAGAAACAACAAAGTGGCGAAGGCTCGAGAAAGCCATCGGCCGCATTCTCGGGTCGGAACCTCTGGGAGGTTAACAGCCATGTTTGGGCGAAAACGCAAACTGCATGAGTTTGACGACGAGATTGAGTCCCACTTACAACTTGAGTACGAACGCCACCGAGAACTGGGTCTCAGTGAAGAGCAGGCACAGGCTGCTGCGCGGCGTGCCTTCGGTAATGTCCTGCGAACCAAAGAGCGCTTCTACGAATCCGACCGCTGGCTCTGGTGGGACCATTTCTGGCAAGACGTGCGCTACGGCGCGCGCATGTTGCGCAAGTCTCCGGGATTCGCGGTCATCGCCATCCTGACGCTCGCCATCGGCATTGGCGCCAACACCGCCTTGTTTTCCGTCGTTAACGGCGTGCTCTTGAATCCCTTGCCATACGCACAACCGGACCGGCTGGTCGCCTTATACACCCACGCCTATGAGTTCGACAAAGCCTCCATCTCCTATCCCAATTTTCTTGACTGGTCCCGCCAGAATCATTCGTTCGCGTCCCTCGCCTCTTTCCGAGGAGAAACATTTACTATGACCGGCACGGGTGAGCCCGAGCGCCTCCGGGCCGACATGGTTTCCGCCACGTTTTTCCCGCTCCTCGGCGTAAACCCCATCATCGGCCGCAACTTCGACGCAAAAGAAGATCAACTCGGCGCTGCTCCCGTAGCCCTCATCAGCGAAGGTTTGTGGAAGCGCAAATTCAACTCCGCTCCAGATATCGTTGGCAAATCCATCCAGCTCGATGGCAACTTCTACACCATCACCGGCGTTATTCCTGCCACCTTTCACTACGAGAACAACAATTACCACTCCAACCCAGAAGTCTTCGTCCCCATCGGACAATGGAGCAACCCCTTGTTCCGTGACCGCCGCACCGGCATGGGCATGGACGCTGTCGGACGCTTAAAGCCCGGTGTTACCTTAGCCCAGGCCAATTCCGATATGTCCGGCGTGGCCAATCATCTCGCCGAAGTCTATCCCGATATCGACAAGGGCCAGGGCATCACGCTTGTCCCGTTAAAACAAAATTTAATCGGCGACATCCAGCCGTTCTTGCTCATGCTCCTCGCTGCCGTTGGTTTCGTTCTGCTCATCGCCTGCGTGAACGTCGCCAATCTCTTGCTTGCCCGCTCCACCGGCAGGACCCGCGAATTTGCCATGCGCACTGCGCTTGGTGCGAGCAATGGTCGCGTGGTTCGCCAGCTTCTCACCGAGTGCGTATTGCTCGCGCTAATTGGCGGCGCCTTGGGCACTCTGCTCGCCGCGTGGGGCACCCAAGCCGCTCTCAAAGTTTTGCCGGAAGCTTTGCCGCGCGCCCACGACATTCATCTCGACGCCCGCGTCCTCTTGTTCACTCTCGGTGCTTCCGTCCTCGCCGGTATTTTGTTCGGCCTGGTCCCGGCGTTTAAAAGCGCCCGCACGGACATTCAAAAAACGCTGCGCGAAGGTGGCCGCGGCCTCACGGGCACGCATCACCGTGCGCAAGGCGCATTTGTGGCCATGGAAATGGCTCTCGCCGTCGTGCTCCTCGTCGCCGCAGGCTTGATGATTCGCAGCCTCACCAAGATTTGGCGCGTCGATCCCGGCTTCGATCCCAACAATGTCGTCAATTTCAGTTTCAACACGGCGCAACCCCTGGGCTCCAATCCCGATGCCATTCGTCAAGCGCTTCGCCAGATTCACGACTCCATCGCGGCTATCCCCGGCGTCGATTCCGTCTCCCTCTCCGGCGGCGCCAATCTCATGCAGAGCGATTCCGAGTTGCCCTTCTGGTTGGAAGGTGAGCCCAAGCCTGCTTCTCAAGCGGACATGAAAGTGGCGCTCTTTTTCGTCACTCAGCCGGATTATTTGAAGGTCATGAAAATTCCGCTCAAGCGTGGCCGCTTTCTCGCCGACTCCGACACCGCGCGCTCGCCTTTCGTCACCGTCATCGACGAACGTTTCGCTAAGCAGTTCTTCGGCAATCAGGATCCCATCGGCAAGCACATCAATTTCGCCATCCTCAATCAATCCGCGGAAGTCATTGGCATTGTTGGTCACGCGGACGAGTGGGGCTTGGATTCGGAAGCTACTAACCCGATTCAAGCGCAATGCTATTTCGCTATGGATCAAAGTCCCGATTCGCTTCTTTCCTTCTACGCTCGGGGCGCCGATGCCATGGTCCGCACCAGTTACGCACAAACCGGCATCACCGCTGCCCTCACCCGCGCCCTGCAAAGCGTCAGCAGCGACTCCGTGGTCTACAACGTGGAATCCATGAACGGCATCATCTCCGACTCCTTGGCCACCAAACGATTCGCCATGGTGCTACTCGGCGTCTTCGCGCTTTTCGCTGTTGTGCTTTCCTCCATTGGGATTTACGGGGTCATTTCTTACACTGTCGGCCAGCGAACCCACGAAATCGGCATTCGCATGGCCCTGGGAGCCAAGCGCTCCACGGTTGTCGCCATGGTCTTGCGGCAAGCCGGCCAGATGGCCGTCTTTGGCGTGCTTGCGGGCCTGCTCGCTGCCGCTTTGCTCGGCCGCCTCATGGCCACCATGCTCTTTGGGATCAGCTTTTACGATGCCTTGACCTTCAGCACGGTCGCGGCCATTTTGCTCGCCGTGGCCTTGGCAGCTTGCTGGATTCCGGCGCATCGCGCCTCCCGCGTCGATCCCAACGTCGCGCTGCGCTACGAATAATAGTTCGTGCGCACCACAGCTACTGCTTCCGGACAATCGAATTCCTGCATGTCTAAGTTCACAGATCGGGCCGTGGAGGTTTTTCCGGCTTCGGTCCAAAAGCTCGAGCGGTGTCGCGTTGTGGCCGGTTGGTTCGCGACAACCTGCGCTGGCGCGCCAGTTCTTTCTCGCCCAATTCTTTGTATTCCGGACTGGTCAACGAGGCCATAAACGCGACAAGGTCGTTGATGTCGTTCTCGCTCAGCGCCAACGGTTCGATATCCTCGTCCAGCCACGGGTCTTTCAAGCCGTCGCCCTTGTTGTAGTGATCCACCACGTCCCAAAGCGTTTCTTGCGAGCCGTCGTGAAAATAAGGTCCGGTCACCAGCACATTCCGCAGATTCGGCGTTTTGAATGATGCGGTGTCGTCGGCTTTGCGTGTCACAAGGAAGCGGCCCAGAACCGACAGGTCCGCTTGAATCGCTGCTTCATCGATGGCCGGGAGGTCGTTTTGATCAACCCTATTTTGCGCTTCCTTCGCCAACGGGACGACGTTGTGCCGCAGGATTCCGATGCCGATATTGTGAAAGCTGAAGTCCGTGAAATAGGTCACGTCTCGGTTGACCGAGGCGTGACAACGGTTGCAATGCGCGCGCGTATTGAACAGAATCCACCCGCGTTTCGCGTCATCGCCAATCGCCTTTGCGTCTCCCGCCAGGAAATGGTCAAAAGGTGAATCGAAGGAAACCAGCGTGCGTTCGTAGGCAGCGATCGCTTGCACCAGATTGCGAGTGTTGGCAGCTTGCCCAAACACACTCTGGAAAGCATCTTTGTACTCGGGAATTGCGGACAGGCTCGTCACTGCCGCGGCCAGGCTAGGCTGCCCCATCTCGCTTGGATTGGTGATTGGCAACCCCGCCTGCTCTTCAAGCGTGGCGGCGCGTCCATCCCAGAACTGCGCTTGATAATAGAGCGCATTCAGAATCGTAGGCGCGTTGCGTTGTCCGATGCGGCCCTTGATGCCCACCGAGGTGACCTTACCGTCCGTAAAGGCGCGTGCCGGATCGTGACACGTAGCGCAGGCCACTGTCCCGTCGGCGGAAAGACGCGGATCGAAAAATAGCTTTTCTCCCAGCGCGATTTTTTGCTGGCTCTGGGGATTGTCCTCAGGAATCTCTGCTAGCGTTTGCAGAAGCGGAAGCCCGACTTGATGGAGTGAGCGAGGTTTCGCCAGCGGACCGGCGGCCGGGACCGGCGGCAATGTCGCAGCTTCTGGCGCTGACTGCGCGGCCGTTGGAGATTGTGCGGCGAGCCACTCGCCAAGCAGCATTCCAAAACCCAAAACAGCCAAACTGAGCGGAAGCATGGTTCCGCAAGGCCGAATGATTCTTTGCGGACGAAGAGAAGCCACGTGTCCCTCCCGCCTCTGGCTATCCGTCCTGACGCCAGCAATTCATGCGCGGAAACCCAACACCAATCTTCCAGACAGCAACGCCGCCGCGTTCTTCCCTAACGATAGATGCTGCACCCGATTGGAAGTATCCAAATGGACCCGTCGACATTTCTCATTTGGTTTCTTGCGCTGGCGTCGAACGTGCCCCCGGCCCTTGACGCGCACCGACACGGGGAGCGAAGATGGGGCAGACCACGCTCCTGGTCGGAGGTGGTTTGTGTTCGATCCTAAGCTGACCGACCCCCATCCGGAAGCTGCAAAAACGTACCCGCAAAAAGTCCACTGTTCGGTTTACAACCGGGATGCCGCCGTAATCGTTGCCAACTGGTCCATGAGTGAGGAAGGTTGGGGCGGCTGGCGTGTTATCGATTGCTCGCTCTTACCGCCAGGCGCAGTGCACTGCGGAATGGATTGCCTGTCCCAGGCGAGGCTCAAGGAAGAGTAGTACCGGCCTAGAATCGAGGGCCCTCCCAAGCTCGCGGGAATTTCTGTGTTCGCGCTGGTATCTACGCGGAGATGCTAGCGCGAACAAAATCTGGCCTGCTTTTACACCCTTTGGACGGAGGAGAGGAATGAACGATCCGGAAATTCTCGACCGCATCCTGCAAAATTGTAGCTTCCGCTTTCGCGACGTGGTTTGTCCCAATAAGGACAAGATCGCGCATATCGCCGCGGTGAAAATCCAGGGAGAGGATGCGGACTGGTCGGTGGCCGAATGTTCCTTGCTTCCGAATGGCGAAGTGCACTGTGCCATGAGCTGCTTGCTGCGTGGGTTTGGTTTCGAAGACTAATCGCCAGCTCGGCTAATGCGCCACCGTAGTGCTTCCGGCCTGCGCAATCTCTCGCAATTTGCGCAAGTCTAGTTTTCCCGTCCCCAAATAAGGCAGTTTCTCCACAAAAAGGAATTGGTCAGGCCGTGGTTTCCACAGTGCCGGTAAATCCGTTTTTCCAAGTTTCTCCAGCAAATCTTTCAGCGCTGCTTCTTTCAAGGTGTGTATCACCACCAGCC
Organism: Candidatus Sulfotelmatobacter sp.; assembly: GCA_035524015.1. Lineage (GTDB taxonomy): Bacteria > Acidobacteriota > Terriglobia > Acidiferrales > UBA7541 > Acidiferrum. The sequence goes on along the minus strand of DATKPS010000166.1, from coordinate 21,480 downwards.
TTTCCCCCTTTTTCTCGTCGGGAATCGCCGTGACCGCCAGCACCTGCTGATCTGCTCCCAGCAACTCGTGTAGCTTCTCCTCCACGCGAATGTGCGGCACCATCTCCCCGCCAATTTTGCTGAAGCGGCTCAGCCGATCGGTGATGCGCAGAAAACCGTCTTCATCCACGGCCGCAATGTCGCCGGTGTTGTACCAGCCATCTTTCAGTACTTCCGCCGTTTTCTCCGGCTGGTTCAGGTACCCGACCATGACATTTGGCCCTCGCACCAGCAGCAGCCCCGGCTTGTCCGCGGGCAGCGCTTCGCCGGATTCTGGGTCGATGATGTGTACTCCGATCCCCGGAAGGGGATGACCAATGGTGCCGCGTTTCGCTCCCACTTGGCGGAAATACGCCGCACGGAAATCGTACGTATTCACGGCCACCACCGGTGAACATTCTGTGCAGCCATAGCCCTCGAGCGGGCGGATCCCAAAGTGGTCCTCAAAACCTTGGGCGATTCGTTCCGGCAATTTCTCCGCGCCGGCCATCACGATGCGCAAACTGCCAAATCCTTCCGGTGGAATGCGCCGCGCGTAGGTGTTCAGAAAGGTCGGCGTGGATAGCAGCATCGTAATCGAATATTTGCTGACCAATGCCCCGATGGCCTGCGCGTCCAGAGGGCTAACGTGAAAAACCACGCCCATTCCCGCCAGCGGCGGCAGGCAGAGTGTTCCCGTGAAGCCGAACGAATGGAAGAACGGCAGAATCCCCAGGATGCGGTCGTTGGCATTCAGATGAAATACCTGCTCCAGCTGCTCGACGTTCGAAGCAAGATTGAAATGCGAGAGCACCACCCCTTTTGGATCGCCGGTGGAACCACTGGAGAAAATGACCGTGGCAGTGTCGTCTAGCGAGGGCGGGTTGGGTACTCCGAGAAACCATTCCAGCAGGCGCGCGGGGAGTAGTTTGGCTGCCAGCAACGCCGCCATTTTCTCCGTGAATTTGGGACTAAGCGCCAAGTCTTCCGCATAGATCAGTTCGCCGGGCGGCTGGATCGGCACTTTTTCCAGGAATTGCCGCGAGGTGACCACGGTTTTTAGTTCGCATTGCCGCGCGCACGATGCGATCGACTCGTTCGACGAAGTGTAGTTCAGATTGATGGGCACTTTGCCGAGCAGGAGCGCGGCCCAGTTCACCAGTGCTCCGGGAATCGATGGCGGCAGAAGGATGCCGACCATTTTCTGATCGCGCCAAAGGGGCCGGAGCCGCCGCGCCAGAAACACGCTCTTGATCAGCGACTCCCCAAAGGTGACCTTCGGTGTGTGCCCGTCGGCCATCGCAAACCGACGCGGATTGCGCCGTGCCGCCTGCATAAAAGACCGCGTCAGCGGTTTCATATAGCGCCGCCGCCGTTGGAACGCATCGACGCCCAAATCCTGTACGGCGCGGCGCACTTCCGGCGCTGAGGCCGTAGAAGGCAGTGGCTTTCCAAAGGTGATGCGCACGGGGTAGGGAATCGCCCGCGGCCACTTCCACAGGAAGTGCCCGCCGGAAAAGCTGAAGATTGAGCCCCAAATGCCATCGATGTTCACTGGAATAATCGGCACGTCGATGCCTTTGACGATGCGTTCGAATCCCCGGCGGAAGGGCAGCATCTGGCCAATGCGCGTAATTTCTCCCTCCGGAAAAATACAAACCACTTCGCCATTGCGCAGAGCTTCCGACGCTTCGCGAAGCGAATGAATCATCTCTCGCGCTCCCTGATCGGAAGCTATGGGGATGATCTTGAGCATTTTGGCGAACGGTTTAATGGCCGGATGGTCGTAAACCCCCTTGAACATCAGGAAACGAATGGGCCGATCCGTGGCGGCGATTAGCAAAACAGCGTCGACCCACGATGTGTGGTTCGGCGTCAGCAGCGCGCCGCCCCGCGCCGGAATATACTCCTGGCCTTTCAGATCCAGCCGGTAGAGCGTATGCGCGGCAATCCACAGCAACAGCCGCAGCAGAGAATCCGGCAGCAGCCACAAAACATACACGAGCGCGGCCAGCGTTCCTGCCGAAGCCCAGAAGAAAATCCCGATGGGGCCGAGATGGAGAAAATGTTTGCAGACATAATAGACAACCGATGCGCCCAAAATTCCCACGAACGAGAGAAGGTTCGCGCTCGCCAGCACGCCACCGCGATGTTGCTCTTCCGGCCGGTGTTGCAGCAACGCGCTGATCGGCACGATAAAAAACCCGCCGAAGAACCCCAGCAGCGCCAGCAGCACTAGCACGGTGTTGAACGACAAAGTCGGCAGCGCGAGCAGAAATCCGAATACCGTAATGCCTATCGCGCCGAGCGGGATCAGTCCATATTCGATTTTTCCGCCCGACAGATAGCCCGCCGCCAAACTACCCAGGCCGATGCCAATCGCAATCGCTGCTTGCAGCAGGCTGCCTCGCGATGAAGCCACGTGCAGAACGTCACGGCCATAGAACACGATGTCGAACTGCAGCAGCGCCCCGAGAAAAAAGAAGTAAGTGTTGCCCACGACCGCGAGCCACAACACGCGATCCTGCCGGATGCGTGTGCCGTTCGCCCACAAGTCGCCCAGAAAATTGACTTGGAATTTCTTCGCGGGATCGGCTGCCGGAACCTTGCTGATGGCCAGGCTGGTAGAGAACCCGGCAACCGAACACGCCAGGAAAAACACGCCTGAATAAACTTGATGACTGCCGAACCAGCCGGGGAGTTGTCCTGCGATCACCGTTCCCACAATCGCCGCCAGAAACGTGCCCAATTCGATCACGCCATTTCCCCACGACAATCGCTCTTCCGGCAGTATCTCCGGCAGCAACCCATATTTCGAAGGGCCGAACAGCGCTCCTTGCGTGCTGGCCAAAAACAGCGCGGCCAGCAACATCGGCATGCTATGCGCAACGAACCCGAGAATCGCGAACGACATCACCCCGATTTCGAAGATTTTGGTGCCGATGGTTACGGTGCGTTTGCTATAGCGGTCGGCGAGGTAGCCGCCGGTCATGGAGAAGAGAATGAACGGCAGAGCGAACAGAGCGCCGACCCACAGGGTTGCGTCTTCCTCCTGTTTTGGCGTCAGGTTCGTGCCAATCACCAGGTAGAGAATGAGAAATTTGAGACCGTTATCGTTGAAAGCGCCCTGAAATTGCGTGGCAATCAGGCTCCAAAAGCCGACGCGCCAGGAGCGACGAGCTTCAGCCATGCGACAAGCACCTCCCGCCAGCGTATGGTTACAGGGCGATGCCAAATGGTCGCAGAGTTCCCCGCGGTTGAGTAGGAAATTCTACCTCGATGTGCTGCTAGTGGAGTGGCGCGGCCCTTCCCAGCCCCATTCCTAGACAGGGCCACACAGTGCCCCGCGGCGGGTTTTGTAGCGGCCGCCTTCTGACGCGGGCGTGCGAATGGCTTTTCGAACCTTCCCATGGCCACTAAGAAGTCTCGCTATGGAGGCTCGCCTCAATGGCAAAGTCCGGCCCGTATTGCTGGATGCCACGAATGTGCAGACCGGGCAGGAGCAAATTCGGGGCGAATGCAAACGGGCAAGACCCGCTGCCCGCAATTTTCGGCGCATAAAAAAGCACGCACTTGCCCACCACTCCTGCTGTCAAGGCCCCGGCATTCAATCGCGGGCCTGCTTCCAGCAAAACACTCAGAATCTCGCGTTTCCCCAATTCCTTCAGGACCAGCTTCAAATCCATCTTTCCGCCACGCACCTTGGCTCGCACTAATTCCACGCCTGCCTCTCGCAGCTTGCGCGCTTTCGCCGATTTCACCGAAGCTCCTGTGAACACCACCAAATCCTCCTGCGCGGTTTCAACAATACGCGCCTTGGGAGAAAGCCGCAGCTTCGAATCCAGAATCACCCGAAGCAAACGCCGCCGCCGCGGCAGACCGCTACGGTCCGTCAGCAGCGGATTATCAGCCACAATGGTGCCGATCCCGGTCAATAGTGCGTCGGAGGCATGCCGCATCCGCTGCACTTCTGCCCGTGATTCTTCGCTGGTGATCCACGCGTGTTTCTTACTTCCTCGCACCTGCGGAACGGCCAGTTGTCCATCGAGGGTCAGCGCGGATTTCAGCGTGACGAACGGCTTGTGCGTGGTGATCCAGCAGGCGAACGCTTCGTTCAATTTTTGCGCTTCTGCTTCCAGCACTCCGGTTTCCACGGTAATCCCCGCCGCTCGCAACCGGGCAAATCCCGCGCCACTGGTTTTTGGGTTAGGGTCTTCCATGGCCGCGACCACCCGCGAAATTCCCGCGCCGATGATCGCCTCGGTGCAGGGCCCGGTTCGTCCCGTGTGATTGCATGGCTCCAAAGTTACGTAGAGCGTCGCGCCGCGCGCTTTTGCCCCCGCTTGCTTCAGCGCCACAATCTCCGCGTGATCGCGCAGCGCATATTGGTGAAATCCATCGCCCAGGATCGCTCCATCCTTCACGATCACGCAGCCCACCGTGGGATTGGGGCTCGCCAAGCCCACGCCCTTGCGCGCCAGATCCAGCGCATGCTCCAGGAAGTGCAAATCGTGTTCGTTCACAGTTTTAGTTGAACAGCGAATCCGCGTAGGTTTGCGCGTCGAACGGCACCAAATCGTTGATTTTTTCCCCGGTGCCCACGAACCGAATCGGCAGGCCCAACTCCCGAGAAATGGCCACAACGATCCCACCCTTCGCCGTGCCGTCGAGTTTCGTCAGAATAATCCCGGTCACGCCCACGCTGGAGGTAAATTCCCGCGCCTGCGCCAGCCCATTTTGCCCCGTGGTGGCGTCCAGCACCAGCAACACATCGTGGGGAGCGCCAGGAATCACTTTCGCGGCGGTCCGCTTCATTTTTTCCAGCTCGATCATCAGGTTCGACTTCGTATGCAGTCGCCCAGCCGTGTCCACGATTACCGCGTCCACCTGTCGAGCTTTGGCGGCGGCCATCGCGTCGTAGACCACCGCGGCGGGGTCCGCGCCGGATTTTTGCTTGATGACTTCCACTCCATTCCGTTGCGCCCAGATTTCCAGTTGCTCGATGGCCGCTGCCCGAAAAGTGTCTGCGGCGCACAGAACCACGCTGCGGCCATCGTGACGCAGGCGATTCGCCAATTTTCCGATGCTGGTGGTCTTGCCCGCGCCATTCACCCCAACAATAAAAATCACCCGCGGGTCATTGCCTTTGGCCGCGTCGGCCAGCTTCGGACTATTGCCCCACACATTCAGCGCGCGAAACACGTGTGCCTTAATTTCCTTCTTCAGTTGCTCGCCGTCGGAAAGCGCGTTGCGCGCGATCTGCTCCTTCACGGAATCCAGAATTTCCCGTGTGGTTTTCACACCTAGGTCCGCCGTAAGCAGCGCCGTCTCCACTTCCTTTAACACCGACGGGTCGATTTGCCGCCCGCCTTTGGTTACGTTATCGAGGGTGTCCGCCAGCGCTGTTTTCGTTTTGCTGACGGATTCCTTCAGCCGCTCCAGCAGCGTAGGTTCCGGTTTGCCAAAAAGACTGATCATACAGTTCGCTGCGCACAGAAGCGCGCAACACAAAATTGTAACAGATGGGGCGCGGACGGGCGGACATGCAAGTGAAATGTCTAGTGCCAGTCATGCGCACGATGGATAAATTAGGGCAGTCCCTGATCCGGAACTCCTTTGGGAGTCCGTGGGAATGCCTTGCGAAGAAGGATCAAGGCGCAGACCACCGGGCCCAGAAGGAGATACGCCGTAAGCATGGAATCGTAGTGACTTGAAACGAACTGTCTGCTGAAGATGTCAAACAGGTATTGAAGAGTGATCAGACCCATTCCGATGAAAAATGCCAGCTTTGAATTTAGGGTCTGATTCTGGAGCTTTAGTACATCGTCATCTCGGCGTTTAGCTGGGAAAACGCGAGATCTAATTTGTCTATCTTGTCCTTGTCCACGTCGTGGAAGACATACACAGATAATGTGTTTAGTGGCAAGACTGCCAGTGCAATTCCGCACAAAAACGCAAATGTAGGTCGCCAAGCAGACTGGGCCACGTGAGCTCCGTGCAGCTGAGTATAGCCAAACAACACGGAAAGTGTTTAGACGTGGACTTCGACAGCGGACAGCCGCAATTTGCCCGCCCTGATCGCGGATTCCAACGCGTTCACGACCGTCTGGTCGAATTTCGACCCGGTAAGCGCCTTGATGCGCCCCAGCGCATACTCCAAATCCATCGCCGATTGATACGGACGGTTGGTGGTCATGGCATCCAGCGTGTCCGCAACCGCGATGATGCGCGCCATTACCGGGATTTGCGGTCCGGATAAGCCGTACGGATAACCGCGCCCATCCAAGTGCTCGTGGTGCAGTTCGATGCCCGGCAGCATGTCTTTCAGTTGCGAGACCGGGCGCATGATGTTCGCGCCCTTGGTCGTGTGCGTCTTCATGATTTCGAATTCTTCTGGCGTCAGCGAGCCCGGCTTTTTCAGTACTCGATCGTCCACACCAATCTTCCCCACGTCGTGCAGCAGCGCGCTGATTTTTAGCTTGTCCAATTCCTCCGCGGACAGCTTCATTTCCTGCGCAATCACCGTGGAGTATTTCGCCACGCGCCCGGAGTGACCGCGCGTGTACGGGTCCTTTTCGTCGATGGCCGCCGCAAGCATGCGGATTGAACCAATGAACAACTCGCGGTTTTCTTCGGCGGCTTCCTTCAACCGCTCGATGTATTCCTCGATGTCGCTGGCCATCAGGTTGAAGTTTTCCGCCAGTTCACTGATTTCCGCCGAACCGCGCACTGGTGTTCGTTGATGGAATTCGCCCCGGCTGATGGCTCGCGTGGAGGCGGCCAGCGAACGGATCGGCCCGCTGATGCCCACCGCAAAAAAGTATGCGAACAGCACCGCGATCAGCACCACCACGCTGACGAATGCCAGCGCCTGCCGATTCAATTCCGTAACCCCGGCGTCTGCGCGTGCTTCTTGTACGCTGCGCTCCGCGATCACCGCCCAGTTGACCTCCGGGAAGGTGCTGTACGTTCCCACCATTTCCACATCGCGCTTATTTTCTTTTTCCGTGAAACGCACCGTTTCCGTATTGCGCAGTTCCCGCGGCAGGTTCTTGATCAGTTGCACCAAATGCGATTTCTCGCTTAAGTCTTCGCCCGGCACGAAATGTTTGGTTTCTGGATGTGCCACAATGTGCCCGAAATGGTCGACGATAAACACCGTCCGGCCTCGGACGCTGGCATCTTGTAGTCGCCGCAGGATCGGATCCAGCGAAACCACCGCTGCCAACATCCCCGTGAAATTGTTTTGCGCATCGGTCAGCGGCACCGCGATCACAAACGCCGGCCGGTTATCCGGCGCTAGCGCCAAAGGATCGCTGCGAAACTTCACCGATTGCAGCGAACTCACGAATGCCCGTTGCAGCGCCTTGGCCACAAACGGGTCCTGCTCCGCGTGGAAATTTCCCTGCGAAGCACTGGTGCCTTTACCGTCCCGGCCCACGGCGGTCACGTAAATGAACGTGTTGCGATTGGAATCCACAAAGTTTTCCAGCAGCAGCGTCACCTTGGGCATCGCCGCCGGGTCGGTGACATTGTCGATCAGCCCTGTCAACGTAAGGATCTGCCGCTGGCTAATAAGTTGCTGGGTCAAATTCGATTCGAAGAATTGCACTTCCTGGGCCAGCGAACGCGTCATCTCCGTCTGTTGCACACGTTCCATATCCACTAGCTTTTCCTGGCTTAATTGCAATACCTGGCGATGATACAAACCGATCGGCAGCGCGCTGACCAGCAGTAGCGCACCGAGCATAAGCCAGAGGATGCGCACCCGGCCGGTACGGAGGCGCGTCAACAGGGATGGGAGTGAGACCGCCATCGCTACACATAAATTTTAGAGGACAAACAACATACGGCAGGCTGGCCCAAAGGACAGGCGATGCGCAAATGCCACTGGGACTAACGTACTAGCGGCTCTCCTAAGCGTAGGGGCGCAGCACTGTTCACCTTGAGGTGCGAAGGGCTGCGCCCCCATCTCGGCAACCCTCCCCGCGTCTTGCTGGTTCTGTAATTCCGAGCGAAGCGAGGAATCTCCACCGCACCTAACCCCTCATTCCCGCTTCAGCGGCCGCTCCATAATCGCCCGAATGGCGTCCTGCGGCGAGTTTCCCAGATGCAAAATGCTGTGCACCTGCTCGGTAATCGGCAGCTCAATATTCCTATCCCGCGCCAGCCCCAATAGCGCCGTAGTAGTCCCCACACCTTCGGCCACCCCGCTCATTTCGTCCAAAATTTCCTGCAGCGCACGCCCTCGGCCCAATTCGAATCCCACGTGGCGGTTGCGGCTCAGTGCACCGTGGCAAGTCAACACCAGGTCGCCCAATCCCGCCAGCCCACTCAACGTCTCGGGCTTGCCTCCCAGCGCTACCGTCAGTCTCGTCATCTCCGCCAGCCCGCGGGTGATCAACGCCGCCAGGGAATTCGCTCCCAGTCCTAAGCCTTGGCAAGCACCCGCGGCGATGGCCATCACGTTTTTCATGGCCCCCGCCAACTCCACCCCCAAAACATCGTCGTTTGTGTACAGGCGGAAACTCGGGCCGGCAAATTCTTCTTGAAGGAATGAGGCCAGTGGCCGATCGTGCGAAGCCAGCACCACCGCCGTCGGGTCGCCACGCGCCGCTTCCAGCGCAAACGAAGGCCCAGACAGCACCGCTATTGCTGGAATGAACTGCAAGGCCAAGGCCTGGGCGATCACCTCGCTCGTGCGCAGATGGGTTGCGGGTTCCAGACCTTTGGTCGCGCTCACAATGCATGTATCCGCGGATATGTAAGGCGCAGCTTTCAGGAACACGGCCCGGGTATGTGCCGATGGCACCACACCGACAACAATTTGCGCTCCCTCTAGCGTCTCGCCAAGGTCATTGGAAGCCTCGACACACGGCGGAATTTCTATCCCCGGCAAATACGTCGGATTGCGGTGCTGTTGCTGCATCGCTTGCGCGATGGACGTTTCCCGGACCCAGATGCGGACCCCGTGTTTTCTCCGGCTATGGCTAAGCACTACGGCTAAGCCGGTTCCCCAGCTTCCGCCGCCCAGAATCGCGATTCTGCTCATGCTCCATCGCCTTTCGGCTTGGAGAAGGAAAACGTGGGCTCTGTGCCATCAACGAGGCGTTGCAAGTTGCTGTCATGTTTGTAGAACAGCAAAGCCGCCGCAAACAGCGTGCCCAGGGTAATGACCAGCGGGGGGGCGTGCCCTGGCGCCCACAGGAAATAGATCAACAGCGGCATTGCCGCCGCGGCCGAAAGCGATGCCAGCGAAACATAGCGCCAGAACGCCAGCACCAATGCAAAAACAACCAGCGCCGCGCCTGCTGCCAGCGTGCACAGCGCGATGTACACGCCCAAAGCCGTGGCTACCCCTTTCCCACCTCGGAAGCGCAGCCACACCGGAAAACAATGGCCCAGCAGCGCGGCCAGTCCGGCTAACATCATCGCGGTCGCAGCGTACTCCGTGAACTTCGCGGCCAACCATACCGCCAACGCGCCTTTTCCAGTGTCCAGCAGCAGTGTGAGAATCCCCGGCAATGGACCAACCACGCGCGATACGTTCGTAGCGCCAATGTTCCCGCTGCCATGCTCGCGCACATCCTTTCCTCCAATTATCTTCGCAAGAATCAACCCAAAGGGTATGGAGCCCAGCAGATACCCGGCAAGCACGACGATCAAAATGGACTCGGAAGTTCCGCCCATGCAGCGCTACGTCTCCGTCACAAACGAGAATGACTGCACGGTAGTGTACTCCGCTCCGGTCGGTTTCAACTTACTTTCGATCAGATGGAACGTGCTGCTGTGGAGCGAACCAAACTTGGCCGAAGCATGCTGCTTGACGGCCACGTCCAGTTTCGCCGGCAGCCCCGGAGGATCGAAGCGCGCCAGCGTCAGGTGCGGCGCGAACGGCCTGTTTTCCGCAGGGAAACCGAGCCGCGTCACCGCATGATCGATGTCTTGCGCGAGCTCGCGCAAATTCGCGGATGCCTCCATGCCCGTCCAGAATATCCGTGGGCGTTTTTCGTTGGGGAAGAAGCCCAAGCCGCAAAATTGCAGCGCGATTGGCTGTGGGCTGCGGACCGCCGCCAGGGCCTGTTCAATTGCACCTAGTTTTTCCGGTTCGCTATGTCCCAAAAATTTCAAGGTCACGTGCAGGTTTTCGGCGCGCACCCACTTTGCCGCCGGCGCAATCCCGCGCCATTCCCGCAACAATGCCGCCAGCGCGTTACGAACCTCCTCCGGAATCTCAATGGCGATGAACAGGCGCACGCGAGGGCCTTCTCAATTCCCGCTCCGCCGCGGCTGCTGCTTGCCGTTATACACAAAATGCATGCGCACCATGTCCAGCCCGATTTGCGAGGCGTAGAACCGGATTGCTTCGCGGTCACCCGGTAAGTGCGCCAGCCGTTCTTTTGCTCCCGCGGCTCCGGCTACGGCAATATACACAGTCCCTACCGGCTTTTCTTCGCTCCCGCCGCTAGGACCCGCAATCCCCGTGATCCCCACGCCCAACGTGGTGCCTACGCGCCGGCGAATGCCTTCGGCAAGAGCCATCGCCACTTCGCTGCTTACCGCGCCTTTCGCCGCGATCATCTCCGCGGGCACGTCCGCCCAGGCCGTCTTCATCTCATTGCTGTAGCACACGGCGCCCCCAAGAAAATAATTGGAGCTCCCCGGTATCCGCGTCAGGCGTTCGGCCAGCAGTCCTCCGGTGCAACTTTCGGCGGTTGCGATGGTGGCGCGATGTTCGATCAACAGTTCCGCCACTACTTCTTCCAGCGACGTGGCGGAATGCGCAAAAATACGATCCCCCAGCGCAAGTTCAAACCCGCGAATAATTTCCTCCAATGCGCCGTTGGCTTCGATGGCATTGTCGCTCCATCGTCGCAGGTGGATCTGGATTTCGCCGGGCGCCGCCAGGATTGTGGTGTTTACGTCCTTATACCGTGTATAGATCGGATGAATTCTTTCTTCCACGTGCGACTCCCCCAGGCCGGTAACGCGCAATTCGCGGTGATACATGCGCACGGAGTTAGCTTGCCGCTGCAGTCGGGGTAGCACTTGCTCCAAAAACAGCGGCTTCAATTCGCGCGGCGGTCCCGGCAGCAGCGCAATGACCCGCCCTTTATCTTCCAGCCACAGACCCGGCGCGGTGCCGCGTGGATTTTCCAGTACTTCCGCTCCTTCCGGCACCATCGCTTGCCTCAGGTTTACCGCCGGCATCTCTCGTTTGAAGCTACGAAAGCGCGCTTCGATCGCCCGCACTACTGCGTCATTCCGCTGCAATCTCCGTCCCAATAATTCGGCTACGGTTTCACGAGTCAGATCGTCCTCGGTCGGACCTAGCCCGCCACTGGCAATGACCACCGGCACGCGATTCAGGGCATCGCGAAACGCTTCGGCCAACAATTCGCGGTGGTCCCCGACGATCGTTTTGCGCAACACCTCTATCCCCAATTTGTTTAATTCTTCGGTCAGAAACAGGGAATTGGTATCGATGCGATCCGGGGTTAACAGCTCCGATCCCACAGCAATGATTTCCGCTTTCATGGCCCATATTGTAACGCACGAGCGAATTCCCCTTGCCATGCGCCACTCACCGTCATGCCTCTGTAGCGGCCGCCTTCTGTTCACGCTGACAAGCGAGGCGAAGGGGGCACCTCATTCATCCGAAGCCGGTGACAGGTCCCAGAAGTCTCTGCGATTTCTCTGTAGGAGGTGGAGGCTTTTAGCCCCCACGTAAGTTGCGTCGGATGAGTCGGGCTTTAGCCCGTGAAGCCTCGACGGTTGATTCAGTTGTTTTTCGGGACAACTCAATACATCGAACTCACCCCAAAAGTGGCAACCCCCGAACGGTCCAATCGAGCGTGAACAGCGCGCTGTTCGCCGCAAGAATCGCGCGCCCGCTCGGCAGCAGTGCCAAGCCCACCAGCGCCGGCCCGCTCAACACGTGTTCCGCGCGACCTTCGGGACTAATGCGCACAACCCCGCGCCGGCCCCCGAACGACGCGGCAATGTACAGGTTCGTGTCCTTGTCGAACGCCAACCCCTGCGGCCGTCCTAACCCTCGATAGAACACGTGCACTTCCCCACCCTGCGTGATCCGGTACACTCGGTCGTAACTCGACGTGGTCGGCCCGGTTACGTACAACTCGCCGCTCGGATGAAATGCCAAATGATACGCGGCCACCGACGGCTCCAACGTGGCAAATACAAAAATTTCCCGTTGCGGACTTATCTTGAAGATCGTGCCGCTGCGATCGCCCACGAAAAGATTGCCCGCGCGGTCAAACGCCAAACCCGTGGCAATGCCCATACCTTCGATCCACTCTTCCGATTGGCCGTTCGCAGACACCCGGTGAATGGTTCCGTCATTGCGGCAAGACACAAACAAATCCCCATTCGGTCCGAGGGCCAGCCCGGTGGGATTGATCAGTGAGGTGACATAGGGCTTCACCGCATAATTAGGCCCAACTTTATAGAGCGACACCGGGACACGTTGTCCCCGCGGGCCGCTGAACGTCACATAAATGTTCCCTTGTGTGTCCACCGCCGGATTCGCCACCGGATGCAGATTGTCCGCGATCTGGTAGGCCAGCGCTACCGGATAAGGCGCGCTTTCCTGTTTGGCATTGACCACTTTCACGGTTCCCCCGGCGACGCCCTCGGGAACACGCGCGATCAGTCGATTGCTGCTTGCCAGCGCCAGCGGAGCCTCGGTCTCCCCAAAGCGCACCACCGGTCGCGCCCCAGGCCGCGAAACAAAACCGCTGCCATAAATCGTCACTTCGCCACCGGGAAGCGCGGCAGCAGGCGCGACCCTCTCAATGTGTGGGATACCGTTCTTCTCTGGCGTGCTTCCAAACCCAAATTTCATAACACATAAAAGTGTAACGCGATACGCAAGCAAATGGCAGCGTACACACCGGCCATCCAGTCATCGGCCATGATGCCCCAGCCTCCCGGCAATTGTTCCAACCGCCGGCACGGGAATGGTTTCGCAATATCAAAAATCCGGAACAATACAAACGCCGCCAGCAGGTATCGCCAGTTCAGCAAGCTCATGCCGGTGTAAAGCGCGAACATGCCCGCGTCGGAAACATGCAGAAACGTGGCCGGGGCCATCAGCGGAGCCAGGCCCAAAATCAGCGCCAGGTGCACTCCCGATACTTCGTCGATCACCACATATTGCGGATCCTTCACCCCGGCGAAACGCGCCACTTGCGCACTGCAGTGCACGCCGAGATACGCCAGCACCAACCACGCTACGACGGACGGAGTCAGCAGCACCAGCGCGCCCAATCGCCCAGACAACAACGGCGCATTTGCGCCCACGCTCAGTTGAATCCCTTTGCCCAACAAGAGAAACCAGGTGTACGGGTGCGAAAATACGGCAATGATCAGGCCCGCCAACGAGCCCCACGTCCCGGGCCCGGGCTTTAAATAACCGGTGCCCAGCACCGTGGCAATCGCATACGCCAGATGCGGCTTGTGCCCACCGGCAGCCGTCACTTCTTCAGTGGATGGTTTCATCGCTTTTACGTTTGCCTTCACGCAGCGCGCCCCGGTCTGCCTCCGGAATTTCCTCTTCGTCAAAGATCGGATCAGACACCAGGTATTTTTCCGCAGACCATGCCCCCAGGTCCAGCAGCCGGCAGCGTTCCGAGCAGAACGGAAATTCCGCGTCTTTACTGGAGTCGGTCGATTTCTTGCAAATCGGACAGGTGCGTTTCATAACGAAGCAAGTGTTTTATCACAGTGGCCAAGGAACAAAAATCTCTTTTCTGCGTAGGGCCGCAGCACGTTTACCCTGGGCTGCGTAGGGCTGCGCCTCATGTTCACAACTGAGTTCGTTGATGCTCCGCTAAGTTGTAGGGCTCGCTTTCTGAAGCGGGCCGTTCGTTTTTCGCTGCGTCTTGTCCCCATCCTAACAAAACGCGCACGTCGCACGTCATCCCGCGGAGCGCTGTTCGCGACGGAGGCTCGCCCCGAGGGACAATCTCCAGCGCCCCAACCACACCCTGTAGCTCACCCCTTTCAGGGGTGAGGCCTTTCCTCGTGCACTTGGCACCCCAAGCTTTTCGTTAGGGCACGCTTCAGCCGTGCCGTAAACACGTGCCAAATCCCTACCGTTTCGCTGCTTCACAGGCCGCGAAAGAATTGTGTTCGGCAACGGGTATCGGAGCTTCAGTTCCGACATAAATGCGTCTGAATTAATTGGGCTTTAGCCCCTCAGGAGTTGTCTTCTCAGGCCTCTCAACCAATCACCCGCAGCGCCGCCCCGGTCGAGATCCGCGTCAGCTTTTCCACCGCAGCAACTGGCGGCTCCAACCTGGGCCGCAGCGCCGCTCGCGGCAGAATCTCCACTACGTTCCCTATCAAGTCATACGCATCGGTCTTGGTGATCTCAACTTTCACCGCGTCGCCCACCTCCGCCATTTCGCCGTTCGCCCCCTGAATATCCGTCAGATACAGCTTGCCATCGATATCCGGCGCCATGGTTTCCAGCCGCGCTTCCCAGACCATGGGATTGTCCTTTGACGGCCCCTCCACCAGCGCCGTTTCTGTGCGCCCTTTCCACGCCCGCAATTTCTTCCGAGAGATTTTCCGTTGCAGCGCCATTAGCCGTGTGCGCCGTTCCTCGATCGTTTCCGCGTCTACTTTTCCATCCAATCCAAAACTGCCGGCATTGTCCACGTCGGAATATTCGAACACGCCCATCCAATCGATTTCGGCGGCAGCGACGAACTGATACAGCTCCTCGAAATCCTGCTTGGTCTCCCCGGGAAAGCCCACGATAAAGCTGGTACGCACGGCCACTCCGGGAATCGTTTTGCGCACCCGCTCCAGCAGTTTCAGGAACGCATCGCCATTCGAACCTCGCTTCATGCGCGCCAACACGTTGCGGCTAGCATGCTGCAGCGGCATATCGAAATACTTAGCCAGCCGCGCATGCTCCGCCAGCGTGTCCAGCAGTTTCTGGGTCACGCGATTCGGGTAGGCATACAAAAACCGCACCCATAGCAGCTCATCGATGCCCGCCAGTTTTTCCAGCAATTGCCCTAGCCCGTCGCGCAGTCCCAAATCCTCACCGTAAGACGTGGTGTCTTGCCCGATCAACGTAACTTCGCGCGTGCCCGCTGCGGCCAGGTTCTCCGCTTCCCGCACCACCGACTCAAAGCGCCGGCTCCGAAACGCGCCCCGCAATTGCGGAATGATGCAGAACGAGCACGGGTGATCGCATCCTTCGGCAATCTTGATGTACGCCTGATGCTTCGGTGTAGTGATAATCCGCGGAGTCAAATCGTGATACAGAAACGCCGGAGGTTCCGCGGGCAGCACTTTCACCTGCCCCTCCACCGCCTCCAGGATGCGCTCCACCTCGCCCGTGCCTACCACCGCATCCACTTCCGGAACCTGCTCCAGAATTTGTTCGCGGTAGCGCTCCACCAGGCAGCCCGCCACAATCAGCTTTTTGGCGGAGCCAAATTTCTTGTGCTCGGCCATCTCCAGAATCGCGTCCACCGATTCTTTTTGCGCCGGCTCAATAAAGCTGCACGTGTTTACGACCAGAATCTCAGCTTCGTCCGCCCGCGGCGTCAGTTCGTAGCCCTCCCGCGAAAGAATGCCCATCATCACCTCGCTATCAACGAGGTTCTTCGGGCAACCCAACGAAACAAATCCCACCTTTGTCATGGAGCGAATATCCACCTTGGCGTAACTTTTCAATTTTAGCACGCCAAGCATGCCCCGCCCCTCTTCAGGCTGCCGCCGTTCTCCCCGCTTTCGCTTGTGTGGTGGCCAGTCTTTAGACTGGCACGGGTGCCCCGCAGCTTGCCACCCAACTCTCCGCGCCCTTTGCGTCTCTGCGTTAGCTTTACGTCTTGCGGCCCGCCGGGCCGCCCATCCTTTCCCACTAGTCTCCAAGCATTTCTCTTCAGGAGGTCGCGGCTTCAGCGGCCACGTAAGCGGTCGCGGCTTCAGCCCCTGAAACCTCCGCGGTTTGCTCATTTATTTACCGGACACCAACTAGCGCGGGCGCGGCGCGGAACGAATCTGCTCCAGCAGCGCCCGCAAACGAAACGCGTCGCAAGGCAACCCGCCGAAGCGCGACTGCACGTACAGATTCGTGAATTCCTGCACCGCCAAGGCGACACCGCCCTGCAACGACAGGGCGGCCGCAAACTCCCGCGGCGTCTGCGCTTCTTGCCGCACAAAGCCACGCTTTTCCAGCAATCGCAACAGCTCGCTATAAAGCCGCGTAGCCATCTGCGGGTTCACACGCTGGGACTCTGGCGTGCGCCCCAGCCAAACCAAGCTTAACCACTGGAAAAAGGTGCGCACCCAATGCATTCGCAACAGACCCAGCGAAAGCACCAACAAAATCGGGAAAACAAAACGCAGCAGTCCATGCTTGCGTTGCCACTCCGTCAGATGATCCATGCCCGTGTCTTGCACATGCTGCAATTTTCGCCGCCAGCTTTCTTTCCAATCCGACGACATTTGCCCCACGTTTCGGGCCAATGTGATCTGGTGCGAAAAGTCGTAGTTGACCACCCATTCGTTCCAGGTGAGTTGGAACCAGTCAATGTACAGCGCCAAGCGTGCCAACAATCCGCTGGCCTGATCGCTCGACGGAGGCGTGGGGTCAAAGGTCAGCCAACCTGTGCCGGGGAAATACGCTTCCACCCAACTATGCGCGTCGCTCGCCCGAACGATGTAGTCGCCTCCGACGTCGTTGTATTCTCCGGGAAGAAAGCCGTTCACTTCCCGTGCGGGAATGCCCTGGGTGCGCAGCATCACGGTCATCGCCGTAGCGAAGTACTCGCAAAAACCGGCTTTGGTATCGAACAAAAAATGCGCCAGGGGATCTTCCACCTGTGTCGTGCCCATGTTCAACGTGTAAGAAAACTTGGTACGCAGGTAACTTTCGATGGCCAGCGACTTATCGTAGGGATTGTCCGCGCTGCCGGAAATCGTTCGGGCCAGTTCCGGGATTCGCGCGTCAAGATTCGACGGCAATTGCAGATAAATGTCACGCATTTCCTGCGAGTAGTTCGTGCCCGCAAAACGTGCCTGCTCTGGCCGCGCCACCGGCAACAGCGATACCCCTTCGTAGCGAATCTGCGAAAAGTTGTGGAATGGATTGAAGATCGACCCGGTCGAGTCCACGTTTACGTAGCTGCGGTGTACGGCGCCGTAATACGTTCCCGCGTCCGCGGCGAAATTACCGCGTAACGCCATGAGATGTGCCGGCGCAAACACAGCGTCGCTCGCCAGCGGCTGCAGCAGGGTGATAAATCCCACCTTCACCGCCGGGGCTCTTTCCAGATCCCTCGGAACCGCCAGTTGGATCCATCCGCTCGACTCTGGCTGGTGCGTTTTGATCTTTGCTTGTGGAGAAGACCAACGGTGGCCATCGAAATGGGTCAGCGCGATTCCTCTCCACCGCAATAGCGGATAATTCACCGGTGCCCCGGTTTGCACCCGCATCACCACCGCATTGTTTTTCTTGATTTCGCCGATTTGCCCCAGCTCCACGTCGTCCGTGAAACCGCTCATCAACGTCGGTTGCAGTCCGGTCCGCGCGAAATACCCGGCGCTGAATCGGGGGAACACAAAGAAGAGCATCGTGCCCAGGATTACCGCCCCCAGCGCAAGGGTAAGCGACGCCAGCGATAGCGCCCGATTGAATTTCCGCTCTCTCCGCAGGTCCACACCGAACACCGGAAATACCGATCCTCTTGCGCCGCGCCGAATTTCCAGTCCTACGAATACCGCTACCGCAAAAATCAGAAACACCACGAAGAACATCAGGAACGATGTGTCCACCGTGAAAATCGCTGAAGCCAGAACGCCCGCAAACGCCAGCATGGAAAGGAACAACGCATCACGATCGCTCGTCACGCTGTACAGCCGCAAAATGGTGACAAATAACAGGAAGTGCACCACCGCCAGCAGCGCGGCATACAGTCCAGGATTCGGCGCTCCTGCCGCCAGCGTTCGCGACACCACCAAAAAGTCGAACGGGAACACCAGGATGTAAGCTAGCCCCAGCCGTGTCGCCAGCCGCTGCTTTAGTTCCGGCGGGTGACCCCGCAACCATCGCACCCCTTTGTATACAACTAGCGCCGGCGCCAGGATGGTCGTAATCAGGTCTAGTTTCCCGGTCCCCACAAGCGTCAAAACCGAGGTCAGCACCAGGAAAAACAGCGCGGTCCGGAAAAAGCGATCCGCGGGAAGGGAACCGGTCGGAGTTGCCGTTGCTGTCGCCATAATGCGATTTTCAGAATAGCATTGCCCCCCCGCCAGCGGGCTGGCGCAGTCCAAACGATAACGGTCCGAAAGGACTGGTCTAACAGCCTGCTGATAAATGTGCTTGGCACCGGGGGCGGAGCGCACGCCTTTACAGGCTGCGGAAAAAACTCTGTTCTTTAGGAGGCGGGGGCTTTCAGCCCCCGCGTAGGCGCATGGAATGAGTTGGGCTTCAGCCCCTGAAGACTCTTCGTCCGCTGAGGAACCCTCCTAGGAACAAAGACGCAACGAGCGCGAATTGGTTTTTCTGCCCTTTGGTGGGTGCGCCAACGCTGCCAACGCCACTTTGCGCGTCAAATTGGACACCGGCACCGCCGACAAATCATCGAGTGGAAAGGCCTTCGCCTGGGGCACCTGCGGCAGGTTGACCACATTTAGCCGGTACGGGAACACCGTAATTTGCCGGTAGGTCACGGTGTGCCGCACTTTCGTCAGTGGGATCAATTTTGAGGCGAGTTTTCCTTCGATCAGCCCCGTGTTCTTGGCAAACTCACGAACGCCCTTGAGCGCATCCCGGTCCACTTGCGAAGTGGGGAAGTGCCACATACGAGAAAGCAAGGCGGCGACCTTGTGTGTGGTCGCTATCCGAGTTTCCTTCGCCGGCGGCGGCAAAAGCAGGGTGCGCCCAACCTTGTCCACCAACACCAGAGCAGCCAGCGCGATCTCTACGGCTTCGCGCTTTTTCCGTGTTTCTGGAATTGCGTCGCTCAATCCCAGCTTGCGGGCCCGGCAGAATTCCCCGACCGGGCACAGCAAGCACTGCGGCGAGCGCGGAGTGCACAGAGTTGCGCCCAACTCCATCATGGCTTGATTCCAATCCCCGGGTGCCTCGGGCGCTAGCAACTCATCCGCGGCTTTCTGCAGTTGCTGCCAACGTCCGCCACTTCGCAAGTCGCCGCGAATAGCGCCAAGACGCGCAAGGACTCGCGCCACGTTGCCATCCAGAACCGCAAGCTTTTCTCCGTAGGCGATGCTCAGAATGGCTGCCGCCGTGTACGCGCCTATTCCGGAAAGTTCCAGCGCTTTCTCCAACGTGGCAGGAAACGTAGCGCTATGAACCGCCACGATTTGCCGCGCCGCCTTCTGCAAATTTCGGGCGCGCGAGTAATATCCCAAACCTGCCCAATGGCGAAGCACTTCTTCTTCGGGAGCTTTGGCAAGCGCCTGCACCGTCGGAAAACGTTCCAGAAACCGTTCGTAGTACGGGATCACCGCAGCGACGCGCGTTTGCTGCAGCATAATCTCCGAAAGCCAGATGCGATAGGGATCCTTGCTGCGCCGCCAAGGAAGCTCGCGTTGAAACTGCGCGAACCAAGCCAGAAGTTGCTTGCGGAAGCGAGGGAGTTGCGCGCCGTGCAGCATAGGGTCCGATTAGTTTCGCACAGAGAACGACCCGATGTAGCCGCGGGTTTATCCGGCCGTCGCTGCGAGCTCCAGTCCCTCAGAAACTCTCTTCCTCTGCGAACACGACGTACGACGAGTTCCACACTTCGGCGGGAATCGACCCACGCGGCTGGGCGGTCACGATCAGCTTGAAGGACTCGGCTTCCGCCGCCAGTTCCACCAGGCGGTGTTGCTTGGCATCCACCGGAAGCGCTTCAGCCAGCGCCAAGTGCCGTAACACCGGAAAAATATTATCGGCTGCAGGGCCAACCGGGACACTCACGCCCGCGCTGCGAAATTCCAGCAAGGCTCCACGTTCGTAAAAGCTCCAGGCAATCGCCGCGCATAAATCCACGGTGCGCTCGAAACGTTCTTTCTCCTTTGCGGTCGCGTGCGGCGCGGCTGCCGCGCTGTGGGCATCGAGCACCAACAACACACGCGCATCATCTTCGCGCGCAAACTCGCGGACCATCAGCGAACCCAGACGAGCCGAGGCCTTCCAATGCACGTGCCGCGCGCTGTCCGTCGGCAGATAATCCCGCAGCGCGTAAAGATCCTGTCCGCGGCCTTTGGCCAGGCTCTCGATCGCTCCTTGAATTCCAGGCAGCACCTCCAAAAACTCCGGACTCGCCTCCACGGACGGATAAACCAGCGCTTCCGATGCGATGTCCAGCCGCCGCGCCTTCTGCAGAAAGCCGAAAGGGAAGCGCGTGACGATGCGGAACGCTTCTTGCCGATAAAGTCCCCGTCGTTCGAATCGCAATGGCACCGATTGCGTCACGGACTGCCGGCGCGGCACGTAAGGGAAGTAAACCGGCGTCCCCAGCAGAACTGCGGAGTTCGAGTCCTTCTTCTTCACTCCTTCCACGCGCAGCGAGAAGGACGGCAGAGTCTGCTTTTCGTTTTTCAGCTCCACAGCGCCACGGACCGTCTGACCCGCGAAAATGTGCTCCGGCAGTTGAAGATTCAATTCCACACCCAATAGGGTCAGCGACGACAGAATGCCTGACATCAGAATGCTGGCGATCAGGCAAGCCAGAATCAGGAACAACAGGTTGTTGCCGGTATTGATCGCTGCCAGCGCCACCAACACGATGCCGCAGATAAAGATCCAACCTTCACGCGGCAGTCGATACTCCATCCGATAGCTGATCCAGCGCAGCGGCGTGCGCTTGGCCAACACCGGCACCAATGTAATTCCCACCCAACCCGCCACCAGCAGCGCCGCCATGGCGGTGGCGCTGGCCAACGCGATATTGCCGATGCGGGCCGCGGCCCCGGAATACAACGCAAGCACAAAGGCCACACTGAGTGCGGCCATGGACAGAAAGAACGCGCGCACTCCGGGGCGATCGGCTTTCTCCCAGAAGTTCGCGAGCGATGCGCGCAGGTTCACAGCGGTACGCGGACGGATTCGACGATCTCATGGAGCACCGCTTCGGTGGTCTCCGTCTTTTTCTGCAACGACGCGTGACGTGTGCTGGCCACTACCCGGTGAGAGAACACTGCCACAGCTAGCTGCTTGAAGTCGTCGGGCAGGCAATACTCCCGGCCTTCCAGAAATGCGCGCGCTTGCGCCGCCCGTTGTAGCATTAAAGTTCCCCGCGGGCTTACTCCTAGGGCCAGTTGATCCGATTTGCGCGTGCGATTTACGATTTCCAGGGCGTAGTCGTGCAAGCTGCTGTCCACCTTCACTCGCGCGACGGCTTCCTGCATGGCCAGCACATCGGAAACGTCGGCAATCGGTTCCAACGTGCCCACGCCATTCTCCGTCGT
>DATKPS010000165.1:0-17844 GCA_035524015.1 Candidatus Sulfotelmatobacter sp. | reverse complement strand
CGGCATGACGAACTGCAAAGAAACGGTGGCATTCGCGCGAGGTTGCACGGTTAATGTAGTGGGGACACTGACCAGTTGATGAGGCGAGGAAAAACTGCGGAGGCTGACGGAGGTAATCGTCACGGCCAGGTCACCGGTGTTAAGGAGTTTCAACTCCACGGCAAAGCGAACTTGCCGACCCAGATCGGCGTTTTCGGTAATTTTGTAAGAGCCGGACAGTTGCGGCGCGGTGGAAGCGCCAACGGCACCAGCGACTAGCAGCAAGGGAACCAGCAGCATCACGGCAAGGGTGCGAAGGGGGGATTGCATGCAGCACGATCCTTTCTTACGCAGAGCAAATCGAAACGAAAATCGCACGCGCTCCAAGGGCGTGGCAAGAGTTAATGAATTTCGCTCGTCTCGTAGGGGGCGAAGAAGAACGTCCCGTTTATAGGCGAGACCTGGTTTGTGAGTGTGGGGACTTGCCACCCCGATACCACAAAGTGAAACCGCAAAGTAAAGTTTTGGGGCCCGTAAGACTCTTGCTCTCTGGCGGGGAGAACAGAGGAGAGAGCGAATGGAGTGCGAGCTTATCAGAACGTATGTGGGCGTCAAGTAAAATGAAGGAGACAAACCTTTTCAGAGAGACAAAAATAGCAACTTGTATATGTAACCTCGGAGGTTAATTCGCTGGGAGAAATGCCTATGGGGCGAGCATGCGGCTTTCGCCGCATGGAGGGGCGGAAGAATAATGCACAGGAGTGGAAATGGTTTGCAAAACTTTCCTATGTCCGGAAGGTGTCTTTTTACTGAAACAATCGACCTTGTTATGCTGTTGAGAAACAAGAACATAGCAAGGAAGTAAAAGGCAACCTGCGCGGCTCGTGGCAACTGAATTGCCGGAACTAGCGACAGCGGTGATGTGTGCGCTGACAGCTCAATGAGAGCGTGGTCTGCGCCGCCTTAAATTTCTGCCTCACTCAGGTCCGCTAATCGTCGTCGAATGGTTCGCACTGGCCTCAAGAGAAGGCCTGGAGAGAGTGTTCAGTGAAGACCATGGAAGTGATGGACACGACGCTGCGGGATGGGGAGCAGACACCCGGCGTCAATTACACAGCGGATGAAAAGCTGGTTGTAGCCCAAGCCTTGCTGCAATCTGGAGTGAATGCCATTGAGATTGCGTCGGCTCACATCTCGAATGGCGAAGCAAAGGCGGTCCAGTGCATCACCAAGTGGGCGGACGCTCACGGTTGGTTGGATCGAATTGAGATCCTAGGCTTTGTGGACGGCACCAAATCGGTCGATTGGATCGTGCGCAACGGTGGCCGGGTACTGAATTTACTTGCCAAGGGGTCCGAACAACACTGCCGGGTCCAACTTAATAAGTCCCCCTCGGAACATTTCCAAGACATAGCCCGCACGGTCCGCTATGCAGACCAATGTGGTTTGACCGTTAATGTGTATCCCGAAGATTGGTCGCAAGGTATGCGGGACTCCTCGGAGTACGTCATGGCGCTGGCGGGTTGCCTGTGCGAACTGCCGGTCAAGAGGATGATGCTGGCCGATACCTTAGGAGTCCTTACGCCCGAGGAGACCGAGGCGTATATCCAATTGATGACCAGCCGCTTCGAGCTGACATTTGATTTTCATGGTCATAACGACTATGGACTGGCGGTTTCCAACTCGCTGGCAGCGCTACGGGCGGGTGCCCGGCGCGTGCACGTAACCGTGAACGGACTCGGAGAACGAGCAGGAAATACCAATTTCGCTACGTTGGTTGTGGCTGCGAAAGACCTATACGGCATCGATTGCAAGGTAGATGAGCACGCGCTCGGAATGCTCAGCGACCTAGTGGCAAGAATAAGCGGAGTGGAAGTTGCGGCCAACGCTCCAATCGTTGGCCCACTGAGCGCGATCCAAGGATGTGGCGTTCACGCCGACGGTGACAAGAAGGGCCGTCTCTATCAGAACAATCTGGATCCCAAGCGATTTGGACGCTCGCGCGGCTATGACTTGGGGAAGACCGCGGGATTGGCGTCGATCGAACAGAATTGTCACGAACTGGGAATTGAAATAGGACTGGAACAACGGCAAGCCCTGCTTGCGAAGGTGAAAGAGTTGGGCGACCGGAAGATAACGGTGACAAAGGCGGACGTCATTCCACTACTCGACGAGATTTCTAGGCGCAATGGGGGCGCCCACGCTGAGATAACTCGGCGGGAGGCCACAGATATCGATGTTTGAAATCAGCGACGGGATTGTATCCAGTGCTGACACCAGCATACATAAAACCATCCGCGACCTAATCGACTCGATGGCCTGTACCCGGCCTGAATCGCCCTTTCTCGTGAGTGCCGAGACTGGATGCGTCGTTACCTTTCGGGCCTTACAAGCACAAGCAAGAAATTTAGCCTCCATCCTTCAGGGTTTGGGATTGAACCGTGGCGACAAAGTTGCCTTCCTGATGGACAACGGAGTTTTCACTGCTCAGCTGTTTCTTGGCGTAATGTACGGCGGCTTTGTGGCGGTTCCGTTGAACGTTATCGCAGGTATCTCGCAACTCTCCTATACCCTTGAACATAGCGACGCAAAAGTGATTTATGTTGGCAAAGAGCACGAGGCTTTGCTCTGTGAACTGATGGAAGCGGTTAAGCGAAATATCCAGGTGATGCCTGCTGAATCGGATGCTTCGAATATCGATAGCCAAGTTCCAAACGACGATGCAAAGCTACCGTTGGTTCCCAAACCCGAGGACGCTGCGCTGCTGATATACACTTCCGGCAGTACAGGTCAGCCGAAAGCGGCGGTTCATACCCACAGGACCGTGCTGGCACACGGAAGAAACTCCATCTCCTCACACGAGCTGACGTCTACAGATCGCTCTCTCCTGGTGCTGCCGCTGTATCACATCAATGCGGAATGCGTGACGCTTGTCCCAACGTTGATGAGCGGTGGGTCCGTGGTGATCCCGCGTCGTTTTAACGTAAGCCAGTTCTGGGACAGGCTGGAGGAATTCCAGTGCACCTGGTCTGCGGTCGTGCCGACGATCATCTCGCAGCTGCTGGATTGGAGGGATCCTCGTTCGGATAGTCGTGCTGGAACATTCAAGCGCATCCGGTTCCTGCGTAGCTCTTCCGCACCATTGGCACCATCCCTGCATCGAGAGTTCCTGGAAAAATTCGATGTATTGCTGATACAGGCGATGGGATCGAGCGAGGGCGGGAATATCTTCTCGAACCCTTTGCCGCCGGGAGAAAACAAGATTGGATCTCCTGGTATCCCCTGGGGTTTCGAGGCGAAGATCGTTGACCGCCACGGAGTTGAAGTGCCTCCGGGGGAGTCTGGGGAAGTGCTCCTTCGCGGAGCGGCGTTGGCCCAGGGTTATTACAAGGATCCCGAGGCGACCGGCGCTGTTTTCGATCCTGAAGGCTGGTTCCACACGGGAGATCTCGCTTACCGTGACAGTGACGGTTACTTCTTTATCGTCGGCCGGTCTAAGGAGTTAATCATAAAGGGCGGAGTCAACATTGCCCCGCGTCAGATCGACGATGTTCTAGAGTCCCATCCTGCCGTGTTGGAAGCGGCTGCCGTGGGCGTTCCCGATAACTACCTGGGGGAAGATCTCGTCGCCTTCGTGGTGCTGCGATCCGGGGTTGCCTGCGACGAAAAGGAACTGCTCAGTTTTTGCGAGAGCCGACTTGGCCTTTTCAAGACCCCGACACGGATACATTTCGCGGACGACTTACCGAAGGGCCCTTCCGGCAAAGTGCAGCGCCTGCGATTGACAGACACTCCCTCATCATTTGCCAATGAGTTGTCGGTCCCGTCCGGGACCGAGTTCGGAGCGGCGCACGGGAACGGTCATGTTCATGCCACATCCTCGATAGAGCGGATAGAACAAGTCATTGCCGAGGTCTGGGGGCAAGTTCTTTCTCAACTGCACGTCGATTCTGATCGCAATTTTTTTGCGCTTGGCGGACACTCATTGCTTGCTGTTCAATGCTTGTCGTTGCTTCGCGAACAAATCCCCACACCACTTTCATTGTCCGATTTCTTTGAGAACGCTACGATCGCTCAGCAGGCCGCGCTTGTCAGGCGTCGATTGAACCAGGACCGCGCGACGAAAGGTGGATCTGGGACCGGCCGCCCGGCTCAGAACACTGAAGATAAATTGCAAAATGTCTCCTCGTCGGTCAGTCCCGCGGTAATCCTTCCCCGAGATCGAACGTTACCTTGTCCCCTGACTCCTGCGCAGCAGCGGCTGTGGTTTCTTGAGCAAGTGAATCCTGGACTGCTCGCCTATAACGAGGCTGAGGCTGTCCGTTTGATCGGCGAGCTCAACGTTGATGCTATGGATCGGGCGCTGCAGGTAATCATCGACCGGCACGAGGTCCTGCGATCAACGATTCAATTGATGGCGAATGAACCCGTGGCAGTTGTGCACGAGAGCTGGCCATTCGAAATGAAAAAAATCGACCTGAGCGCGTTTTCCGGTTCGGAACAAGAGAAAGAGCTCGAGCGGTTGCTCGTCGAAGAGCCGCGTCGTCCATACCGTCTCGATGTCGAACCGGGACTCCGGGCTACATTGCTGCGACTAGGCGCGCAGGAACATGTTCTGACTCTGATGATGCACCACATCATTTGCGATTGGGCCTCGATGGGTGTGTTCTGGCGGGAACTGTCAGCAGTGTATAGGTCGTTCTGTCGTGGCGAACTGCCTTCCCTCCCTTCTTTGGCGATCCAGCAGGGAGACTACGCGGCCTGGCAGGTGCAACATAACCAGCAAACAAACTTCGCGGAAGACTTGACTTACTGGGAAGACAATCTTTGCGGGGCACCGCACCTCCTGGAACTACCCGCAGACCGGACACGCCCGGCGACATTCTCCTATCGCGGGGCAAAGCAACGGTTCATCCTCAATTCAAAGGTGACTCAGGCGCTGCGCAAGCTCGGGCAGCAAGCACAAACTACTTTCTTCACGATATTCGCAGCAGCGCTAAGTGTGCTGTTCTACCGCTACACGGGCCGAGAAGACATCCTGCTGGGAATTCCGATAGCTGACCGGGACCGCAAGGAAACGCAATCGATGATCGGGTTCCTGCTCCATACCCAAGTCTTGCGGACAACGCTCTCAGCAGACATGACCTTTCGCGAATTGCTTGCGCGGGTTCAGAAAGCAGCTTTGGACCTGTACCTCCACCGTGCTGCCCCTTTCGAGCAGGTTGTGCACCGAATTCAGCCAGAGCGCAGTCTGAGTTATTCCCCGCTTTTCCAGGCCATGCTCAACTGGCGCGATCGCGATCAAATGCTCTCTTTCATCGGACTGGAAGGGCTAAGTGTAGAAACCCTTCTGGCACACAGTAAAACTTCGAAATTCGACTTGACCCTATTTGCCACCGATTGCGGAGATGAAATCTGGCTGGAAGCAGAATATAGCACGGACCTATTCGATGACACGCGAATCTCGCGGATGCTCAACCACTATCAAGATTTACTCGACGCAGTTGCTGCAGATCCCGACCAGCCCCTTTGCAAGCCGCCATTGCTGACTGACGTGGAGGTACAGCAAATCGTAACAGAGTGGAATGCGACGGAGCGGGCGTATCCCCGCGAGACGTCATTGGCGGCGCTGGTGGAAAGACAAGTGAATCGGACGCCAGATGCGGTAGCGGCCGTGTTTGAAGGCTCTTCCATCACATATCGTGGTTTGAATGAGTGGGCCAACCAACTGGCGCATGAGCTTCGGAAGAACGGAGCGGGACCGGACCGGCTGGTGGGTGTGTGTCTCGAGCGTTCACTTGGGATGATGGCAGCGCTCGTGGCCGTCGTTAAGGCAGGCGCAGCCTACGTGCCACTCGACCCTGACATGCCCACCGCCCGGCTGGGCTACATGATTGAAGACAGCGGAATGCAATTTCTGCTGACACAGAAGGGGCTGCAGTCTTCGCTGATTGCGTTTGCGGGAACGATGATCGATGTCGACGGTGGGGAATGGAAGTCCAATAGCCGCGAGAACCCGGATGTTCCAGTGACTCCGGAAGACTTGGCGTATGTAATTTACACTTCGGGGTCGACCGGGAAGCCGAAGGGAGTCCAAATAGGACGCGGGTCGCTTACCAATCTTCTCTGGTCGATGAAGGAATGGTTGAAGCCGGAAGCGGGACAGGCGACGCTCGCAGCAACCACAATCTCTTTCGACATAGCAGGACTGGAAATCTGGCTACCGTTGCTGGTGGGCGGGCATGTTGTTGTGGTGAGTCGCGAGACAGCCATAAATGGCCAAGAACTGGCGGAGGTAATAAAGGACCAGGATGTACGCTTGATACAAGCGACGCCAACGACTTGGCGACTTTTGCTGGATTCTGGCTGGTCGGGCAAATCTGACGTGGTGGCCATCTGTACCGGTGAGGCCATGCCGCGGGAAGTGGGAGCGCAACTACGTCCATTGGTGGGAAGCTTGTGGAATTTCTACGGGCCTACCGAAACGACCATTTGGTCGACCGGCTTCTTCGTTGAGAAAGGCGACGAGCCGGTTCTGATCGGTCGCCCGATTGCCAACACGCAGTGTTACATTCTGGACGAACAGCGGCAACCGGTGCCGGTTGGTGTAGTGGGGGAACTGTACATCGGGGGAGACGGGTTGGCTCGCGGTTATTTGAATCGGCCGCCGTTGACCGAGGAAAAGTTTGTACCAAACCCCTTCAATCCTGGTAAGCGGATGTTTCGCACGGGAGACATGGCTCGCTATCGGGCCGATGGCAACATCGAGTGCCTCGGTCGCACCGATCACCAGGTGAAAGTCCGCGGTTACCGGATTGAATTGGGAGAAGTCGAGAGCGTGCTGAATAGTCAGCCCGGGGTGCGGCAGAGCGTCGTAGTTGTGCGAGAGGACCACCCGGGAGACAAGCAGCTAGTGGCATATTTCGTTGCAACCGAGACGGCTGTTCCGGATCGCGGTGAACTGCGGGCGCTGCTCAAACAGCGTCTACCCGACTACATGGTTCCGACAGACTATGTGGTGCTCGATTCGATTCCAACCACGCCGAACGGCAAAGTCGATCGTTTGGCACTGCCTGCGCTCAAGACAACGGACAGAGTGCGCGATGCCAGATGTGTGCCGCCCCGAGATGAATTCGAGCAGTTGGTTTGTGATGCGTGGGCTGAAGTTCTGGGTCTCGAGCGCGTGGGCGTACACGATAACTTCTTTGAACTTGGCGGCCACTCGTTGCTGGCCATGCGGCTGATATTACGATTGCAGGAAATCATTCCCGGCGAGCCGTTGCCGCTGAGAGCGTTACTGGAAGCCCCTACGGTAGAGGAGCTTGCTGTGTGGCTACGGACCCGCAAGGCGGGCAAAGGCCAATTCATGGTGCGGATGCGTCCGGGTACTTCCGAGCGGCCTCCGTTTTTTTGTGTGCACGGCGCGGGGGGCAATGTGTTGGATTTGCGGGCTCTCGCGATGGCTATGCCGCCGGAGTTGCCGTTTTACTGCCTTGAGGATAAGGGACTCGATGGCTCGGCGCCTTTCGAAACTGTCGAAGAGGCGGCGCGTTGCTATATTGACGAAATACGTCGGCTACAACCACACGGCCCTTATTATCTCAGCGGGTGGTGCTATGGTGGAATTGTGGCGTTCGAGATGGCACGCCGGCTCGAAGAGTTGGCTGAACCTGTGGCTGCGCTCGTGTTGATCGACAGCTTCAACCCGGCCTTTGTTAAATCCTTGTCGAAGCGTCAATTGTTGTGGCGTAACGTGCGCTACTATATGCGGCGAACTCTTTGGCATGCCCAAAGAACTTTCGCGCTGCCCCCAGGCAAATGGCTTGGCTATATTGGTAGACCTCTAAAGCATTTTTGCGTTGGCGTCTGGGACCCGGCAAAAGTTTTAGTTATTTATGACGAGGAGAGGGTTTCGTCCATCGCCAGTACGCCCAATGGTGAAAGCCTGAAGCGCATGATGAGCGCCAGCCTCCGTGCGCGAAGAGAGTTCGTGCCCAAATCATATAACGGCAGGGCATTGATCTTCCGAGCTCGCGGTCGTAATCTTTATCAATATGACGATCATCATTTGGGCTGGGGTTCTGCCTTACGGGGGAGCGTTGAGTGCTTCGAAATCGAAGCCGCTCACGAGACAATACTTGATCCCCCGGCTGTGCACTTGGTGGCTGAGAAGTTGGACGCCAAACTTAAAGAGCTAGCAGTCGAGACGAAAAAGGTGTCGTCCTTCCAATCCAACCAGAGCAGATTGGAGTCGGGCTTAGCCACGGTTTGAATCTTCCGATTCGCAAAAGGGACCTTCCGGTTGTTCAGTTACGTCGAAAGACGATACCGATCTTGGAGAACGCACGCGCTAAGCGTCATCATAAGAACTTGGTCGTTAGCAACCCGAGCGTTTTCGTCGCCGCACGCCATGTTGTCCAGAACCGTGCTGATTTTCTTTTTGTCGAAGAAAGGCATGGAAGAGAGGATCGGGCTGTGGAGCGTATCCTGCATATAGACGGCCAGACGCCCATTGGGATCGAGTGTAGCTGGGGGACTCAGAAACGGATGCTTCGGTCGCCGGTAAACGGTATCCGTGATGAAACTGCGTGCGGCCTCACGAAGAATGAATTTTTGGGTGGCGCCCCGGATTTTCTGAGTGACGGGTTGTGAACGCATCACCTCAACGACCCGATGATCCAAAAACGGAACTCGCCCTTCGACGGAGTTGGCCATCTCCATCCGGTCGCCTAAGAGAACCAGAAGGTAGTTCGAGAGACGCGTTTTGGACCAAAGATAGAGGGATTGATTCAGGCGATGCCGACCGGACAACTGGTTTGCAACATCGAGGTCGTTAAAGAAGCTAGCATATTGATCGGACACACTGTGACGATGGATAAAATCGTCAGCAAAAACGCCATGCATCTTCAGAGAGAGTGCAGCTGATGTCTCCATCCAGCCGGGCACGAAGCCCAGAAACCTTCGCACCTCCTCCAGGGGCCGGGCCCTGCCAATTGTCGTGGGATGGACGGCACCATTACCCGACATATCGCGCCGAAAATGTAGGTAACCGCCGAGAATTTCGTCCGAACCTTCTCCCGTCAGCACTACTTTATAGCCTGCATTGCGAACGGCCCGGCTGAGGAGATATTTCGCGACACCGTGGGAGTTGACACAAAGAGTTTCTGCTTGCGCAATTGCGTCCGCAAAATGTTCGCCGAGCTCGTCCTGGCGCATCGGCACGGGGAAAAACTCCGCCCCAGCCTTCACGGCCATCTCGCGAGCGATAGCCTCCTCGTTGTATTCCTGGCGATCGAACGTCAGCGTAAATGCGCGGACAGCACCCGGGTGGTGACGTGCGGCGAGGCCTAAGACTGCGCAGGAGTCGATTCCCCCGCTCAAGTAGCAGCCAACCGGAACGTCTGCGCGCAAGCGAAGGCGTACGGCCTCCTCAAGGGTCGTGAGAAACTCTTCGGCGTAGTCTACATCGGAGCGGGACGAAGGTGCTTGGTCTTCCTTGGGATAATCAAAATCCCAATATTTTGCGACTCGAGTCTCGGTCTCGGTGGCGACCATGTAATGACCCGGAGGTATTTGAAAAATACCCTGAAAAAGGGTTCGACTTTGGGGCCCTCCAAAGCCACCCGCGTCGTAAATCGCCTCCTGTGACCAACGGGCGGGAACGCCGGCGGCAAACAGCGCTTTTGCTTCGGATGCGAGAAAGAGGGTGTCATCGTGAAATGCATAGAAAAGTGGTTTTATGCCAAAGCGATCACGAGCGGCGAATAGCGTCCGTCTAGTATTGTCCCAGAGAACAATCGCGAATTCTCCCCGCAGATGCTCCAATGAGCGGACGCCCGATTCTTCATAGAGGTGCAAGGCAATTTCACTGTCGGACTGAGTGCGTAGACGGTGTCCGCGCTGGATTAGTTCTTTTTGGATGAGTTCGTAACCGTAAAACTCTCCGTTCACGATGATCTGCATGGACCCATCTTCATTAGCGATAGGCTGGTCGCCTGTGGTCAGGTCTATGATGCTGAGGCGTGCGTGGCCAAGTGCGACGTGACAGTCTGACGATAGCCAATAATTCTGGCCGTCCGGACCGCGATGACGAAGACTTCGGGTGGCTTTCTCCACTGTCTCGGGGAGTACCGGAGTATCCTTTGAGAAAATCGCGACAATTCCGCACATTTCAGGATCGTTCGATGGCGTAATACTGATCGGCGTAGTTGATGCGGTCGTATTCGGAAGCTTCATTCAGGACCACGCCAATCAACTTTGGATTGTCGAGGTTTTCGAAGGCCTTCTTGAGCGCTTCGAGGGGCGTAACTCCTTCGCGCACAACCAAAAGTGTGCCGTCGACCATCCGGGACCATAGATTGGTGTCGATCACCGGCAAAATCGGAGCGGAATCGACAACCACCCAATCGAACGAGCTCACCAGGCGGGCAAACGTCTCAGCAAATCGCGCGGATTGCAGAACCTGTGAGGGGTGATCGGTGATCGTTCCGGCACCTAGGAACCAGAGCGACAGCTGTTTGAGGTGATAGATATAGTTCGTAATCCGTTCTTTCTCTTCACGCGCGGACCACCATTCCCCAATACCTTCGCGCCTACCGAGGCCGAACAGCGTTGTGAGGGTCGGGCGATGCAAATCCCCTTCGATCAAAAGAACGCGAGAACCGGTATGTTTCGCCAAGGTAATGGCCAGGTTTCCGGAAACCAAGGTCTTGCCTTCTTTGCCGATCGCGCTGGTGACTTGCAGGGATCGCAAATCGCGCTCTTTGCGCACGTTCTCGAGACGTGTGACCAAGGCACGGAATTTTTCGGCCGCGAGACCGCGAGGATCGGTGGCCGCGACTAGACGGGTCTTCAGCGAGATCGCTACGTCGGCAGTCGGAGCGTTGGCCAGATCATCGGGCTGGGCCATCACGGTGTTGACCAAATCGACCGGTTGCAACGACGCAATTTCCACGGAGTCCGTTTTGCCCCGCTGCATCTCCATGCGTCGTAGCGTTTCGTAGAGCCGGCTCATTCCGATTTCTCTCCGGGATAAAAGGATTTCTGCAGCGTGTTGGCAGACGAAAGGGTGACATCGTCCTTTGCTTTGCGGTGGAGAAGTTTCAACCCCATCGTTGGTCCATGGTCGCTGTGTTCAGGGATCACCGCTGGTGCATTGTTACCGTTCCGTGGGGATGGTGCGGGAGTCTCTAAACGAAAATCAGCGGCGACCTCGCGGATGATAGCGCCGGTAATCTGCTTTTGCTGTAAACCGAATCCCAGCATCAAAGAATTCTCGCACAGCGTATTTACCAGGCGTGGCACGCCGCGCGAAAAAAGAAAGATAGCGTCGATGGCTTCCCTGGCGAAGATCGCCTTAGCGGTATCCTTGGCTCCCGCCAGCTCAAGACGCCGGTGAATGTACCCGGCCACTTCACCGAGCTCCAGAGGAAGCAGGTTGCAACGCAAGCCCACGCGTTGCTTCAGCTGCCGAAGTTGATGGGAATCGAGCTTGCGATCGAGTTCGGGCTGGCCCGCCAGCACGATCTGCAGAAGTTTGTGCTGCGTGGTTTCAAGATTGGTCAGCAATCGGACTTCTTCCAGCAGTTCCCAGCTGAGCAATTGTGCTTCATCGACGATCAGCGCGGTGGTGAGCCCATCCCGCGAGCGTGTCAGAAGGTAGTTGTTTAAGCGGCTCAAGGCCTCGTTCTTTGAGCGTGAACCCACGGGCAGCCCGAGATCCGCAAGCACTTGTTCGAGGAAATTCTGTACGGTGAGAAGGGGATTGTAAAGGTAGGCGAACGCGACCTTCTGCCGTGTCAACGAGTCCAACAGGCACCGAACCAGCAAAGTCTTCCCGGTTCCGACTTCCCCGGTCACCACGACAAAGCCTTTTCGCCGGAGCACACCGTAATTCAACAGTGCCAGTGCTTCGTTGTGGCGTTGCGTCGGAAAAAAGAAAAAAGGATCCGGACTCAGCTCAAAGGGATTACAGGTCAGATTATAAAATTCTCTATACATAGGGCCTAACTCTTGCGAAAAGCGTAGAGATTTCCGATCAGTATCAAAACAGTCATCGCCGAAAATGCAGCGATCTCTAACATGCGAAACGTAGCCTTGTAGCGGTCTTCTCCCGGTTCATTCAGGTGAGGAATGCCAACTAGCACCCGGGCGGGAATTAAGGCATCGAGATCCTGCTGCTTGCGAAGCACGTTGTGTTTGAGCTCCAACAAGAAAGCCAGACCCAAACCCAATGCTGCCCCACCAGCCAAGCCGGCCAGGCTAAGCATCAGGCGATTCGGCTTCGAGGGTTTGTGGGGCAAACTCGGAGTGTCCAGAATGCGGAAGCTTTGGCCCTCCTGTTGCTGTTGCAGGCTGGTCGCGAGTTGGGACTGGTTCTGTTTCTGGAGCAAAGATGCGTAATTGGCCTTGGACTCTTCGTAGCCACGAGAGACGTCTGCCAATTCCTGCTCCGTTTGCGGGGTCATGTTCAAGCGGTTGCGATAATCGGTGATTTGGCGTTCCAGTTCATTCACGTGTTGTTCATCGTTGGCAATTTCAAGTTGCACGGCCTTCAACTGGCTCTGCACTTGCATCATGGGTGTAGTTGCACCTCGCTGCAGAGAGGCTGCCGCACCTGGATCCACAGACTTGCCAGCCTGCGTGGCATCGGGGTGGGCGGCGAGGTCAGCTTCGAGGTCTTTTTTGAGTTTCTCGGTCTTGGCGATTTTGTCCTTAAGGGCAATGACATCCGGATGCTCGTCGGTCAGGCGCACTCGAGCGTCCGCCAATTCCATGCGCAGTTGGGTTAGTTCTTTGTTGAGGGCGGTTAGGGATGGGTTGGGAGAATCTTCTGTGCCCAGTGCCGCTTGGGCATTTTGATACTGCTGCTGCAGAGACTCGAGGTAGAGTTTCTGTTGACGTGCTGCGTCCAAGTTTCGCTGGGTATTTTGCAATTGGCTTTGCAGGCCGGTGAGAATGGAAATGTTGGTTTCTGCCTGACTCGGCAGATCGCCGAAGTGCCTGGCTTTGAAAGAGCGCACCTTGGCTTCCTGCTCTTCGAGCTTAGCTTTCGCGTCGTCTAGCTGGCTTTGTAGAAAAGCCGTCGTCCCCTCGGAAAGTTGCTGTTGCGATTTCAAATCCTGCTGTATGAAAAGAGAAGTAAGGTGGCTGTTGATCTTTTGTGCAAGTTCCGGCGAAGGGGCGGAGTATTCGATCTTGAAGGCGGTAAGCTGCTGGCGCCCCTGTTCCGTCGAGGTCACTGGCTCTATGATGATGTCGCTGCGCATCTGCAACACAGGATCAAGGCGCCGCAGTTTACCCAGCGGACCTCGCGAATCCGCATAAAGATGGTATTGATCGATGGTTTCCTGCAAACGGGTACGGCTCAGAATCTGTTCGGTCATGCTCTGCAGTCGTTCCTGCAAACTTTCGGTGACGTTCGGAACGACGTACTGTTCAGGAATCTTCTGTTGCTCGACGAGAACTAGAGCTTCCGAGGTGTACGTGGAAGGGATGAACCATATGGCGGTCCATACTACGGCCCAGCACAGAAACATCGGAAGCAGAATAGTCCAGCGGCGCTCGACCGCAATGGCCCAATAGTCCGCTAGTCCTCGCGCGGAAGACTCGTTGTCGATCGAAGCGGGCTCATCGTACATAGGTTTATTCTTTAGCTGGGCTAGATACACCCCAACCCAGAGGCTCAGTATGGTTGCACGTTGTAATCCATATGCTCAAGGCATTTTTCCGTTCATCCGCACGGATTATGTGGTTCCATTTCTTGGTGTTAAACATCCGGACGCATCGACCTCAGTTTGTCTGCCGGTGATGAATCCTAGGGCGGGGCACGGTCACCAAGTGACCTAAATTCCCTTTAAGGAAAACATTTGCCACCAGCTTGACTCGCCCCTCGCTGAGTCGCAAGCACTGGCCGAATAGGCAATTCTGGCAGATAGTGGTGCCTAAGAGCTTTTCTGTCGGCCTTCCGAGTCGCTAGAGTAGCCGTAATAGTACTCTCCGTACGCGTCGTCTTTGTCCACGCGGTTCAGCACGACGCCCAAGAGGCTCTCTGGCCGGAACTCGCTTGCAGCCCGCTGGGCGATCTCATAGTCTGTGCTTCCAGCGCGTACTACAAACAGCACGCCGTCACATAAATCGGCCAGAACACTGGCATCGTGCACGGCGATTGCCGGGGGAGAGTCCACAACGATCCAGTCGAACAAGGGAGTCATATGGTCGAGCAGGATCTTCATCCTGTCGGCCAGTAGTAGCTCACTGGGATTCGAAACCAGATTCCCGCCGGGAATGAAGCAAAGATTTCCTTTGCCGCCCACCTGGATCACTTGTGTTTCGTCGGCCTCTCCACTCAGATAGTCGGAGAGCCCTGGCGTTCCAGGAGCACCCATGGCTAAGTGCAAACGAGAAGCGCGCAAATCGGCATCAATCAAAAGAACCTTGCGATTCTCTTGACGAGCGATGGACTGAGCCAAGTTGGAAGAGATAAATGTTTTACCTTCTTCCGGGATGCTGCTGGTCAATAATACCCGTTTCAGCGGACGGGTCGCCCCGATCTGGTAGAGCCGGGACCTCAGTGTTCGAAATTTTTCTGCGCCGTGGCGGAAGATAGTCTCGTCCGCGAACACACTAAACCTGGGATCAATTTTCCAATCCACCCGCCGGCACTTTTGAATCAGTGTTTCCCAGCCACTGACAGGCACCGCGACCTCGGCGGCCAATTTACGAGCTTCACGAGGAATTGGCACATCCAGGGCGTCCTCCACGAGGCTGTCGCCGGCAAGTCCCACCTGCTCGAGCACGGGCTTGCCCTCCAGTTGCGCTGCCCGTTCCGATGCCGCCTTTCTCAGTGCTTCGTGTATTCGGCTCATCAGGTCCTTCCGTAATGTATCATCGTCTCTGAGTATTTATCCGGCAGACATGCGCGCGACGCTTTCATCGTAACGCATGTCCCATCTTGTCGGACACCGAAACGTCAAAGGCCGGAACCATGGTGAGGACCGGCAGCTTCAAGCAAGTTTCGACGTCGCGCTCGGAATACATGGCCTTGTCGCTAATTGCGAGCAAATAGATGATTCCGAGCGATAGGAAAAATCCGATGCCCGAGCCGCCAGCGGCGAACAAGCTCTTCTTCGGAAAAGACGGCTTCACCGGAAGACTAGGAGCATCCAGAATGCGGAAGTTCTCGCTCTGCTGTTCATGCTCGAGATCGCCGGCCATCGTCGACTTCTGTTGTTTCTTCAGCAAGTCATTATAGTTATCGAGAGCGGTTTGGTAATTGCGAGTCAATTCCTTCAGTTGCTGTTCGACCATGGGGCTGGCCTGAACATGGCCTTGTAACTGGCGGATCTGATCCTGTATCTGGCCCTGGTGTTTGGTCAGATCGGCAATGCTTAGCTCGTCTTGTTTGATTCTGGCGCGGAGTTGCTGCATCTGCGGCGGCTCTTGCGCGGCTTTTGCGCTGAGCGGTTTGCTGTCTGGAGCGGCCGCCATTCTGCGCTTAATCTCTTGGATCTCGGACTTGGTCTTGATGACATCGGGATGTTCGGGCGTGTATTTGGAAAGCAAAGCGGTCAGTTGATCTTGCAGCGTTTCCAGTTGTTGCTCGAGAGTATCCTGATTTTGCCCACCTGAGTTTTGTGCCTTCCAGGTGACCTGCTGCTGGGCCAAGAGAGATTCATTGAAGGTCTTGTCCTGCTGGGCGCGACTGAGCGCCTGCGTGGCGGCCTCTAATTGAGAGTTCACCGCCGTGAGCAAGCTCAGGTTGCTTTGCTGCTCCTCAGGCAAGGACCCGAGATACTGCCGTTTGAATTGCGCGAGCTTGGCGTCCTGTTGGTCGAGGTTGGCTTTCGCTTCGTCCAATTCTTGGGTCAGGAAGTCTGTGGTGTGCTTTACTTCGGTCATCCGGCTGTCGGTATTCTGCTCGATAAACAAGGAAGTAATCTCCGAGCAGATCTGTTGCGCGAGCACCGGATCACTGATGGTGACGCTGATGTGAAAACCGGGAGGCTGCCGGTTCGTGGAGCCGGCCATGGGCTGAATCAGTTCGACATCGATCGATTTCTTCAAACGCTCGACCAGATCTTCCATCTGCGTGGTCGACCGGTCGTTCGGATACATGTTGAATTTGGTGATGATCGACTGCAGCCGCGACCGGCTTAGAATCTGTTCCTGCATGGAGGACAGGTGCCGGTAGAGGTCTTCATTCACGACCGTGGGAATAACTTCCTGGGATACGGCCGGGGGTTCTACCAGGACCATAGTCGAAGAGGTGTAACGCTTGGGCAGAATTCGCGCCACGACATAGCCGAGAGCACCCAGAGTCAGCATAGCGGTCGGAATAATCCAGCCATATCGACGAATCAGCCGTTTTATCTCGGCACCGGTGATGCGCCCCTTATTTAGCATGTTCGGTGTGCTTCCCTTCCACCCAAGCCCGCCTTATAACTGGGTTGGGCAGAGTGACAATGAGCCTTTGAGGCAAAGCAGCACGGGCAGTACCAGTTTGCCGGGCAACTGTGAATTACTCTGCTTCTCCTAAGTATCTGTATTCAAGTGTGTTAGTTATGTCGAAAGGCTCTTCCCTGTTTTATGGATTTCCGCCGCTCAGAAACAAGGTGGAAGAAAACTATCCTCTTTATCCCCAAAACATCCACTTTCCCACCGAAAGATCGGAAATTAAGAAAACCGAACTAGCCGGCTCTCGCCCATGCGCTTTTAACTAATTGTGAGGCAAGCATTTATAGCACTTTGCAGGCGGACTGGCGACGTTCCTTATCGGGTGCACAATTGCAACTTCGCTATTTGCCCCAGCATACTAGTTAGGCCATCTTGGAGAGTTATGAGAGTTCGATCGCAACAACTGATCACTGCTTGGGCAGCGCTGCTTTGCTTGTGGATTGTGGGTTGCGCATTCAGTCCCCAAGCCAAAGAACAGAAGTTTATGGCCCAGGGGGATCGCGAATTTCAGAGCGGCAAATTTCCGGCGGCAATGATTTCTTACGGACGCGTTCTGCAGATCGATCCGCGTTCTGTGGACGGGCACTACAAATTGGCGAAGACGCATCTGAAAATGGGCAGCTGGGCTTCCGCCTATGGAGAACTGTCGAAAACGGTCGAACTTGCGCCACAGAACTGGGCGGCGCAACTGGATTTGACAAGAATGCAGCTGGCCGGAGGGAAACCGCAGGAGGCGCGCGACCGGGCACAGTTGATTCTGCAAAGCAATCCGCAAAATGCGGACGCACAGATACTGCTCTCGGAAGCCGACGTGGCGCTCGGTAAACTAAACGACGCAGCGGAGGAAGCTCGCGCGGCGGTCACGATGGCGCCGAATCGTGCAGACGTCTATCTCAACCTCGGGCATATTCAGGTGCGCCAGCAAGACCTCTCCGGAGCGGAACAGTCTTTCCAGAAAGCCCAGAGTGTCGAGCCACAAGCGGTGCTGCCGCTGCTGACACTCGGCAGCTTTTATCAACAGAACAAACGTTGGGCGGAGGCCGAAAAGGAATTTCTAGCGGCGATTCAAATAGCTCCCAAAGACGTTGCACCACGCGGAGCTCTTGCGGCCCTCTATTTCGGCCAGGGCCAAGAAGGGCAGGGTGAAAAGGTTCTTTCGGACGCGAAGCAACAACTCAGCGGCGATCCACGAGCCTACACGATGCTAGGGGAATCGTTCCTCGCCCGCGGTCAATATGCCAAGGCTCTCGCTGAATATGCCGGTCTGGCAGCGCAACATCCGGATGATCTGAGCGTCCGCAAGGCGTATGTCCAGCTTCTAATCCAAAACAACCGCATTGACGAAGCGGACAGTCAGGAAAAGGAAATACTCAAGAAAGCGCCCCAGGATACGGAAGCTCTGGTGCTCAA
>DATKPS010000164.1:0-36026 GCA_035524015.1 Candidatus Sulfotelmatobacter sp. | reverse complement strand
GTCATGCGCAAAAGTATACCAGCTCTGCCCAGATTGCCGCAGCGTGCCGGAACACCCCAAGCCAACATCGAATAGAGTAATCTACCCTGGACCATACATGTCGAACACACCACTACCCGGCTTGCCCATCTTGCCCGCCGCTCCCAAAGAGAAAGACCCGGTCTGCGGAATGAGCGTGGACCCCGCAAAGGCTGCGGGAAAAGTCGACCACGCCGGGAAAACCTACTATTTCTGCTCGCCGCGCTGCGCCGAGCGCTTCCGCAACGAGCCAGAAAAATTCCTGGCCGCGCCAGGCTCCGCAGGAATGGAACACGCGCACGCTGCTAAAAGAGCCAGCAGTCCTGCCCCGCAAAATATCCGTTACACCTGCCCCATGGATCCGCAAATCGTCCAAATCGGTCCAGGCACTTGCCCGATTTGCGGCATGGCGCTCGAGCCCATGGACATCATTGCAGAAGAACAACCCGACCCCGAGTATGAATCCATGCGCAAGCGCTTCTGGGTGAGCGCCGCGTTTTCACTTCCTTTGTTGATCCTATCGATGTTTGGCGAATTGTTAGGCCTGCATTGGCAGAGCAGCACCAGAAATGCCATCGAGTTTCTCCTGGCCACGCCCGTAGTTCTCTGGGGTGGCTGGCCCTTCTTCCAGCGTTTCTGGAGTTCGCTGGTAAACCGCAGTCCCAACATGTTCACGCTGATTGGCCTCGGAACCGGCGCAGCCTACTTCTATAGCGTGGCCGCCACCCTATTCCCGCAGCTTTTCCCAGCATCCTTCCGCGACATGCATGGCGCGGTCGCCGTGTACTTCGAAGCCGCTGCGGTAATCACGACGCTAGTTTTGCTTGGGCAGGTTCTGGAGTTGCGCGCGCGGCATCGCACCAGCGGCGCCATTCGGGAATTGCTCCATCTGGCTCCGCAAACCGCATATCGTGTTTCCCCCGCCGGCGACATGGAAATTCCATTGAACGAGGTGCAGCGCGGTGACAAGTTGCGGGTGAGGCCCGGCGACCGCGTGCCCGTCGACGGCACCGTCACGGAAGGCGCAAGCTCGGTCGACGAATCCATGGTCACTGGTGAGCCTTTGCCAGTAGACAAAGGTCCTGGCGACAAGGTTACCGGCGGAACACTCAACACCAATGGCAGTTTTGTGATGCTGGCCGAACGCATCGGCAGCGAAACACTGCTTGTGCAAATCGTGAAAGTCGTTGGCGAAGCGCAACGCAGCCGCGCGCCCATGCAACGGCTCGCCGATCGTGTTGCGGGCTACTTTGTTCCTGGCGTGGTCCTCGCGGCAGTGCTCGCATTTATCGGCTGGGCCATCTGGGGGCCGGAGCCGCGCTTCGCCCACGCATTACTCGCTGCCGTATCTGTGTTGATCATCGCCTGTCCCTGCGCACTGGGTCTGGCAACGCCCATGTCCATCATGGTCGCCGTCGGACGCGGCGCCACGGCCGGCGTGCTCGTGCGCAATGCCGAAGCACTGGAAACCCTCGCTCGCGTTGATACACTCGTCGTGGATAAAACCGGCACGCTCACCGAGGGCAAACCCGTATTAAGCGCCGTCCAACTTGCTCCAAGCACAAAATTACAAGAAAATGCGCTGCTTTCCTTAGCAGCAAGCGTGGAGCGCTCCAGTGAGCATCCCTTAGCCCGCGCCATCGTGCGTGCCGCGGAAGAACGCAAGCTGCCTCTCGGGCCGGTCAGCGAATTTCAGGCCAGTCCCGGTGGTGGTGTTCAGGGCCATGTGCTCGGGAAGCACGTAGTGGCCGGAACGCCCCGCTTCCTCAAAGAGCAGGGAATTACCGATTCTGCGCGCGACAACTGGCCAGCCGCCGCAAATTCCCCTTCTTCAACAACGATTTTTGTCGCCGTAGACGGCCAAATCGCCGGAGTCTTGTTCCTCTCCGACCAAGTGAAAGCGTCCACGCCGGAAGCGATTCGCCAACTCCGCGCCGATGGCCTCCGCGTGGTGATGCTCACCGGCGATCGCCCAGAAACGGCACAAGCCATCGCGCGCGAATTGCACATCGAAGAGGTCAAAGCCCAAGTCTTACCCCAGGAAAAAGGCGAAGTGGTCAAGCAATTGCTCCGTGATGGCCGCGTCGTGGCCATGGCGGGCGACGGCATCAACGATGCTCCCGCGCTTGCCGCCGCGGATGTGGGCATCGCCATGGGCACAGGTACGGACGTGGCCATCGAAAATGCCGGAATCACGCTGGTCAAGGGCGACTTGCGTGCTTTGGTGCGGGCAAGAAAGCTGTCCAGGGCTACGGTCGGGAACATCAAACAAAATCTCGCCTTCGCCTTCGTCTACAATCTTTTGGGAATTCCCATAGCGGCCGGAGTCTTTTATCCATTTTTCGGCTGGCTCCTTAGCCCAATGATCGCCAGCGCCGCCATGAGCTTCAGCTCCGTCTCCGTAATCACCAACGCACTACGCCTCCGCCGCACGCAACTCTAAAGGCTGTGCGGACCTCCGATCTTTCGTCACAGGTCTTGCTTTCGTGGGGCCCGCCTTCTGAGGCGCACGTGGCACAGGCACTCCTGCCTGTGCTCTTGGGGTTGTCCGTAGCACAGGGTTCACAACTTTCCGGAAATTATGCTCTCAGGAGGCGCATGCAGGGTCCATGTGTCTTGTCGCTTCGCCTGTAGAGCCCGCTTTCTGAAGCGGGCCGTTCGTTTTTCATTGCGTCTTGCCTCGGGCTTTCAGCCCCGAAGGAATTGCTTTTGACTTTTTCGGTAGCGCCCTCACTTCTCGCACAACCACCGCCCTGACTTTCCCCGCCCTCTTTCGTCTATAACTATGCCCAGCGGTGGAACTTTGTCATGAGGCACTTCGTATCAATGGGTGAGTGTGCGAATCGGGCGAAGTGGGGGTCGGTATGTCCAGTAATGGGAACAGTTTAGGAAACGGAAAGGCCGCCAAGAAACGGCGCCGCAGGATCATCGTTGGATCCATCATCGCGCTGGTGCTGGTTGGCGGAGGCTACGGCGTCTACGCGGCGCTGCGCCCCAGTCACGATATTGACGCCTCGAAACTAGCTCCCGTCGAGCGCGGAGATTTGGCGCGCGTTGTGGTGGCCACCGGAAAGATTGAGCCGCTATCAAAAGTCGAAGTGAAATCCAAGGCCAGCGGCATGGTGAAAAAACTCTATGTCGATTATGACGACAAGGTCACCAAGGGCCAAACCCTTGTCGAACTCGACAAAGTTCAATTAGAAGCGGTCGTGCGCGAGGCCGAGGCCAATTATCAGGCGGCCCAGGCCGAGTTGCAGTCCGCCAAAGCCCAACTCGAGCGCAACAAAGTCGATGCGGAAGGTCCCGATGTGCCTTTCCTGAAGCTGAACATGGAGCGCGCTCAACAAATGCTGAACGATGGCGTCATGTCCAAGAGCTATTTCGAAGACGCCGAGAAAAACTATCAGCTGGCGCTGAACAAACAAATGAGCGCGCAACGCAATCTGCTGGTTTCCCAGGCGGAAATTGCCAAGGCCGAAGCCCAAGAGGCCCAAGCCAAAGCCGCGCTGGAAAATGCCCAAGAAGATTTGCGCAATTCTACGATCGTCAGCCCCATTGATGGCTTGGTGCTCTCTCGCGACGTGAGTGTTGGCGACGGTGTCAGCTCGATTCTCATTCTCGGCTCTCAAGCCACCCTGGTCATGACCCTGGGCGACACCAGCGAAGTGTACGTGCAAGGCAAAGTGGACGAAGCGGACATCGGCAAGGTGTACTTGGGCCAACCCGCGCGCATTGTCGTCGAATCCTTCAAAGACAAAAAATTCACCGGCAAAGTGACGCGCATCTCTCCCTTCGGCAAAGAAAAGGACAATGTCACCACCTTCGAAGTGCGTGTCTCCATTTCCAATCCCACCGGCGAACTGAAAGCGAACATGAGCGCCAACGCCGAAATTATTCTGGAGGAAAAGAAGAACGTCCTCATGGTCCCCGAAGCGTCGCTCATCTACGACAAGGATCGCAACGCCTCCGTGGAGTTGCCCGATCCGAAGGCCGACAATGGCCGCAAGAAAATCCCCGTCAAGCTGGGAATTTCCAACGGCGTGAAAACCGAGATCGTTTCCGGCCTCAACGAGAAGCAGCAAGTCATCCTCCAATAACGGGAGCCCTATGACTTTCCGCGACCTTTTGCGAGACACCCTGGCGACCCTCTGGGCGCACAAGCGGCGCACGCTGCTCACCATGTTTGGCATCGCCTGGGGCATCATCTCCATCACCTTGATGGTGGCGGCGGGCGAGGGTTTGGGCCGCGGCATCCAGAAGCAACAAGAAAACTTCGGCAAGGACGTGATGATCATTTTCGCGGGCCGAACGAGCATGCAAGCGGGCGGCACCCGCTCGGGTCGCGTTGTTCACTGGATGGAAGATGACTACAAGGAAGTGGCCAAAGAAGCTCCATCGTGCAAATACGTCATGCCGGAACTGGGCAACAACGTTAAAGTGCACAGCGCCTTCAATAGCGGCGACCTCGACACCGTCGGCTCACTTCCACCGTTCACAGAAATTCGCAGCATCACCGTGGCTCAGGGCCGTTTCTACAATTACGAAGATAACGACCAAGGCCGCCGTGTGGCGTTTCTTGGCAGCGACGCGAAAAAACAGCTCTTCGCGGATCGCGAGGCCATCGGGCAAACCATCGAGCTCAACGAGATTCCCTACACCGTGATTGGCATCATGAAAACCAAGGACCAGAATTCCAGTTACGATGGCGTGGACATTCGAAAAATCTTTATCCCCTTCAATTCCATGAAGCGCGATTTCCCGAATAAGCCGCCGGCTGTGGAACATTCCGTGGACCGCTTATTGGCGGCGCCGTGGTCCCTCGAAACCCATCCCGACTGTGTGAAACAAATCCGCCGCACTCTGGGGCGGCTGCACCACTTCGACCCGCGCGATGAAGAAGCCGCCAGCATCTGGGACACCGTGAAAAACGCCCAGGCCAACCGCATGATCTTCGTCGGCATGGAAATCTTCATGGGCGCTGTCGGTGTGGCCACTATTTTCCTCGGCGGTCTGGGCGTGATGAACGTCATGCTTGTTAGTGTGCGCGAGCGCACTCGCGAAATCGGCGTGCGCAAAGCGCTGGGCGCCACCCGGGAATCCATCCTGCGGCAATTTTTTCTCGAAACGGTCATCGTTGTGTTCATCAGCGGCGGCGCCGGCTTAATCATTTCCTATGGGTTCTGCGCTTTGGTGAACCTCCTACCCAAAATCCCTTATTTCGATGGTATGGACGCCAGTTGGAAATTAGCTG
The DNA here is from genome assembly GCA_035524015.1 of Candidatus Sulfotelmatobacter sp. GTDB lineage: Bacteria > Acidobacteriota > Terriglobia > Acidiferrales > UBA7541 > Acidiferrum. Next base: position 30,757 of record DATKPS010000164.1, on the reverse strand, counting down.
CGCTGACTATCAGTTTGCTGGGCTTGATCGCCGTGCTCTCCGCGCTCTACCCCGCGAACCGCGCCGCGTCCGTCGATCCCATTGAAGCGCTGCGCTTCGAGGCAGGTGGCTGATGACAGTTCTCAGTTGTCAGTTCTCAGTTCGCAGTCAGAAATGGAGCGAACGAGTAACAGTTGTCGATTCAGTTCGATGTTTGGGAAGCGGCTGTATTGATCGACTCGATGAGGCCGGCGAGCATTCGTCGTACTTCCGTGATGCGTGCTTTCAAAACTGGGAACTGTTTGGGAGGAAGGATCCCCAAGTCCCGAGCAAGCAGCAAGTAGTAATCAAGTTCGCTCGCAGAACCAACGGCTATATACAAGAATTGCCGCAATTCGCGGTTGGTTCCTCGGCCACATCCTTCGGCTACATTTGCGGGAATGGAAAAGGCTGCCCTCCTCATTTGACTCGTAATTCCAAAGGCTTCGCTTTTGGGGAACACGGTAGTTATGTTGTAGATGCTCAAGGTGAGTGCGTGGGCTTTTTGCCACACGTTCAGTTTGGTGTAGTCCTGCATCATCGCGCTCCTAGTTGCAGTTCTCAGTTTACTGAAAACTGAAGACTAAAGACTGTTAACTTTAGAATTCAGGGAGTTTTACAAATGCTGGCCGAAATCTTCAAAGAGGCGTGGGTCGCTCTGGGGCGCAATCGCGTGCGCAGCTTGCTTACGATGACCGGCATTTCCTGGGGCATTGTCGCGGTCACTCTGCTATTGAGCTATGGCTCCGGTTTCCGGAGTGTTTTGTTGTACACCTTCGAGGTGTTTGGCAAAGCCGCGGTGATCTGTTGGCCGGGCACGACCAGCGAACAAGCCGGTGGCGAGCGCGCGGGGAAGGAAGTGCACTTCCAGCAGGACGATGCCGACTGGGTCAAAGCGCAATCCCCATTGATCAAGCGCGTTACCCTCGAAACCGTCAGGTTTGAAGGTATTTCTCACGATGAACGCCTTGCTGAAGCGGCCACTCGCGGTGTCTACCCCGAATACGGCGAGATGCGCAACGAAGTGCCCTCCGAGGGTCGCTGGATTTCTGCCGAAGACATCGAGGAGCGCCGCCGCGTCATTTTCCTTGGCGCTCGACTGAAGAAGAAACTCTTCAGTGGCGAACCAGCCATCGACGAAACCGTGCGCATCAACGGCGTGCGTTTCACCGTGATCGGCACCATGGACATGAAATTTGCCGACAGTTGTTACTTCAACTGCGACGACGAGTCCGCCTTCATTCCCTACACCGCTGCGGCCGACATTTGGGACGCGCGCTACGCCAGTGTGATGGTTTATGAGCCGGTGGCCCCGCAGTTCGAAGCACAATCCATGCAGCAATTCCGCACCGCCGTCGCCAACCGGCAGCACTTCTCCCCGAACGACAAGCGCGCTATCACTATGTTCGGCCGTCAGGAATTCAAGCCCATCTACGACGGCATCACCCTGGGCATAGAGGGCCTGCTCTTCATGATTGGAGCCATGACCCTGGGAATTGGCGGAGTCGGCGTGATGAACATCATGCTTGTGTCCGTGGAGGAGCGCGTTCGCGAAATTGGTCTGCGCCGTGCTCTCGGCGCTCGGAAATGGCACATCCGCTGGCAATTCCTGTTGGAAGCATTGGTGCTCACACTCGCGGCCGGCGCTGTGGGCATGCTCATCTCCTGGTGCCTCACCTCTGCGATCGGGACCCTGCCGTTCCTTGGCCCCGCCTACGAAGACGACAGCGGCAAAGTGGATATTCACTTAACCCTGTCGACCACCACGCTCCTCCTTTCTACGTTGATTCTGGTGGTTGTCGGTGTCATCAGCGGTTGGCTGCCCGCGATGCAAGCCGCCAAGTTGGATCCCGTCGAAGCTCTTCGTTACGAGTAGGCATTCTTCGGCTTCCCACAATTACGTGAACCAACCAATTCTGCTTGTTTGCAACTATCCTGCTATATTTATAAAGATCGGCTCGCCGATAACGAGCGGACTGGCGTAAGCGTGTGGGGGAGAACCGATCCTTTCGTCAGGGCACGGCTTTGCAGTTTGCGGAAAAATGTGTCTGCCACAGGGGGTCGGAGCTTTAGCTCCGGCATAAGTGCTTGGCAATCGGTTGGGCTTCAGCCTCTGAGGAACTGCTTTTCACCTCTTCCGGAAGCTCTTCCGAGTGCCGTAACCACCGCGGCATCACTGCGGCTTCAGCCGCTGAGGGCTTGTTTGTCGGTACTCACGCAAACTCTTTAAGGAGAAGAATGATGAATCGGAGCAGGACTACAAAACTCCGCACGGTTTCGGGATTGGCTTTGCTTGGGATGCTCCTCCTGATCGGCGGAATTGTCGAAGGTCACGCGATTTTGAAAGAGTCCCGCCCGGCCGCGGGCAGCACGGTGAAGGGGCCGGATGTTCCCATCATGTTGAAGTACAACGTGCGCATCGATGCGAAGCTGTCTAAGCTCCAATTGCTCCATCCCGACAACTCCACCAGCGATTTGACCATTGATCCTCAACAGACTTCTCCAGATACGCTGAACTCCAAAGCCACGGGACTCAAACCTGGTGCCTACCGCATTCGCTGGCAGGTGTTGGCGCCAGACGGCCACATCACGCGCGGGGAGATTCCCTTCACCGTCGCTGGTTCCTGAAAGAGCAATCATGTCGGATCTGCTCGGAGTATTTGGATTTCTGGTGGTGTTGCTGCGCGCGGCGATTCTGTGTTTTCAGACCATCGCTATCGGCGGAATCTTTTTTCTATTAATCGCGGCGCGCGCCCCCGAACTGCGTAGCGAAGCCGTACTCCGTTCCAGTTGGAAATTAATCCGTTGGAGCGCCTTAGCTCTCGCCTTTTCTCAACTATTCTTCGTCATCGCCAATTCCCTGGTCCTCACCTATTCGACCGACATTCCCATCAGCTTCGTGCTCAGCGCCAACTATTTCTGGGCGGGCATCGTGGCGATCATCGCTGCCGTGGTCCTGGCGGCTTGGCCCGCTGCGCTGCGAAGGAGTGTGAATCCGATTGTGTTGCTCCCTGCCGCCGTGGTTCTGGCCTCTTCCGTCATGACCAGCCACTCGGCCTCGCGTGTCGACGGCCGCCCCTTTCTCGTCAGCATGACTTCCTTGCACTATTTGGCCACCGCTAGCTGGATCGGCGGAATCCCTTATTTGCTGCTTTCCTCGAAACGTGCCGTGGATCTTGCCGCCCGTAACCAAATCATGCGTAATTTCTCGCGCTTGGCGCAGGTTAGCGTAGCCGTTCTCATCCTCGCTGGCGTGGGAATGGCTTGGGTTTACCTGGGTTCCTGGGATGCGATCTACGGCACCGCCTACGGCGTGATGCTCTGCGCCAAAGTAGTTATGCTGATGGCCCTGCTGCTCTTGGGTGCCGCCAACTATTACATCGTGAAAGGCGTGCAAACCGACAACGGCACCGGCGCCAGAAGCCTGCTGCGTTTCGGCGAAGCCGAAATCGGCATTGGACTGGCGATCATCCTCACCGCGGCCTCGATGACCGCGCAACCTCCGGGCGTGGACCTCACCGAGGATCGCGTGACGGTACACGAGATTGTGCAACGATATGCGCCACGCATGCCGCGCTTCACCAGCCCGCCGGTCAACAAAATTTCCGAATCCACCGAAGAAATCATGAAGCGCGCCGCCGCCGAGGGCAAAAAGCTGCCGCCTTCGTTTATCCCTGGATACTCCGGTATCGGCGTGAACACTCCCAACGATATCGCCTGGTCGGAATACAACCACAATTGCGCGGGTCTCGTGGTGTTTCTGATGGGCCTCTTGGCCTTGCTTTCGCGCAGCCGCTATTTCTCTTGGGCGAAAATCTGGCCACTCGCTTTTCTGCTGTTAGCTGTGTTTCTGTTTTTCCGGGCTGACCCGGAAAATTGGCCGCTTGGCCCGAACGGCTTCTGGGAAAGTTTCATGGTGACCGACGTCTTGCAGCACCGCCTCGCGGTGATTCTCATTATTGTTTTCGCCATATTCCAGTATCGTGTCGAGACCGGCCGGGTAAAGTCCATGGCCGCTGCGCTCGTATTTCCCGCCGTTTGTGCCTTGGGCGGTGTAGTGCTGCTGACCCATACCCACGCGTTGAGCAACATCAAGGACGAATTGCTGGTGGAAATGAGTCACACGCCGCTGGCCATCTTCGGCATTTTCGCCGGATGGTCGCGCTGGCTGGAACTGCGCTTGCCCACGGAAAATCCGGCGCGGAAGTATCTGGCGTGGGTCTGGCCGGTCTGCTTCATCATGGTGGGGCTCATTCTGATGGATTACCACGAGAGTTGAGTGTCAGTTCCGATGGCCAAACAAGTTGCGGGAAAAAAAGTCCTTGGCACCGGGGGGTCGGAGCTTCAGGTCACCCCGAGCTTCGAGGAGCTCCGATAGAAGTGCTTGGGAATGAATTGGGCTTTAGCCCCTGAGGAAATGCATTTTGACCTTTTCTGCAAGCTCTAAAGCCGCATTGATCGTCGTGGATGTGCAGAGAGATTTCTGCGAAGGCGGAGCGCTCGCCGCAACGGACACGCTTTCGCTGCTGCAGCCACTGCGCGAATGCATCGAGGCCGCGCGGCGAGCCAACGCCGTCATCGTCTACACCAAAGATTGGCATCCGGCGGACCACAATTCGTTCCAAACCTCCGGCGGTCCTTGGCCCGTGCATTGTGCCGCGGAAACTCCAGGAGCAGAACTCATGCCGCCACTGCTGCCGGCGCCTGACGATATCGTTGTGCACAAGGGCGTGGAGCGCCACGGGGCAGGCTACTCGGGATTTGAACTTACTGGCTTAGAAAGGCATCTGCGATCGTTGCAAGTGACCCGGGTGGCGGTTTGCGGCATTGCCACCGAATACTGCGTCCACGCCACTGCACTCGATGGACTGCAATCCGGCTTTGAGACGGTGGTGTTGCGCGATCTGATTCGTGCCGTGCAGCCGGCCGAGACGAGCCGCGTGCTGCAGGAATTGGAGCAAGAGGGCGCCCGCACGCTGACGTCAGCAGAGTGGCTTGAGAGCCTGACTCCTCCGAAACTGCAAACTAACCACTGAAAACTGTCAACTTTTTAGCTTTGTCCAAGCAGGCTGTCGAAGTACGCCCGCAGTTCCGGTGAATTCCAATCCTGCGGCCCAATGATCTTCCGAACGATCACGCCTTTGCGATCGATAATGTACGTTTCCGGATACATGGAAGTGCCGTATTCCGCAGCAATGGGAGAACGATGCTCCTGCGTGCCTGGGTCGCGGTAGGTCTCGAACGTGACACCCTTGTCGTGCAGAAACTTTTCGTAGGTCGCTTGATCTTCATCCGCAGCTACGCCAACCACCACTCCGTTTCGCGCGGTGATGTATTGCTGTAACTGGTTAAGCGCAGGGGTTTCTTCAACGCAAGGCGGGCACCAGGTGGCCCAGAAATTCAGCACCACTACTTTGCCCCGCAGATCCGAAAGATGTACGGGTTTCCCGTCCAACTGCATGGCGAAATCTTCGGCCTTTTTTCCGGCCACAGACGCCTCACCTTGGCGATAATGCGGAAACGTAAAAAAGTAAATCACCGCAAAGGCGCCAATCATGCTGCCCCATGCCATGATTTTCCGGAGGACCGTGTTCATATACCATTATAATAACGCACAGCAGCCGCCCCGAGAAACCGCGAAAATCCCGCGAAGCTTATGAGCGATTCCGATGCACATCCCATCACCGTCAGCGCCATCGTCCCTGCACGCAATGAGGAGGCGGTAATCGCGGCTTGCCTACAGTCGCTCGCGGCGCAGCCGGAAATCGGCGAAATTCTCGTTATCAATGATCAATCGACCGACGCGACCGCCGCGGTGGTCACGCGACAAATGCAAAACATCCCGAAGTTACGCCTGCTGGAAACCCGCACATTGCCCGCAGGTTGGGTCGGCAAAAACAATGCTGTTTGGCTCGGCGCCTCCCAGGCCCGCGGCGCATGGCTGCTGTTTACCGACGCGGATGCGCTACACGGCGCGGATTCTGCGGCGCAGGCCCTGGCCATTGCTGCGCGAGAGCGCGCCGATCTTGTCTCGTTTTCTCCCGAGCAGATCATGGAGACATGGTACGAGAAGGCGCTCATCCCTCATGTCTATTGCCGTTTGGCCGACAAGTTTTCCTTCGAGCAAATCAATGATCCTGGTAATTCCGCGGCCGCGGCAAACGGCCAGTTCCTGCTGATCCGGAAAGACGTGTATCAGGCCGTGGGCGGACATGCGCAGGTGGCCAGCGATGTCCTCGAAGATGTCGCGTTAGCAAAAAACGTGAAAAACGCCGGCCACAAGATTTGGTTCGGCAGCGGCAAAGGAATCGTGCGCGTACGCATGTATCGTTCCTTCGACGCGATGTGGGAAGGTTGGAAGAAAAATTTGTATCTGCTCATGGGCGGCACGGGTCGGGCCGTTGCGGTCGAACTGCTTCGCGCCCTGGCCCCGGTTTTGGCGGTTTTCGCCGTAACGGTGTTGCTGTGGGCGGAAACTCAATCCGCGGCGACAACCCTGGTTGTCGCGCTGCTGGCCATCGTTGCCATTTGTATCTCCTACGCACGCAGGCTGCGTCGCAATCAGTTCCCATCCAGCTTGGCGCTGTACGCCATTCCTGGCCAGTTGCTGTTTGCCGCGGTGCTGTGGGCTTCCTATCGCAGCTATCGCCAGGGCCGGCTGCAGTGGAAGGGCCGGGAGTATCCAGTGGGTACCCCTCGCGCATCGAAATAGGAGCAAAATAGGTCATGGTGTATTTGACGCGAAAAATTGAGTTTTCCGCCTCGCACCTGTACCACAATCCGGCGCTCAGTGCCGAAGAAAACCGGCGGATTTTTGGCAAATGCAATAATCCGCATGGCCACGGGCATAACTACACACTGGAAGTCACCGTGGCTGGCGAGCCGGATCCCGTTACCGGGATGGTGCTCGACCTGAAAGAGCTGAAAGCCATTCTGGAGCGCGAAATTACCGGGCGTATGGATCACCGCTTTCTGAATTACGAAGTGCCCGAATTAAGAGGACAGATTCCGACGTGCGAAAATATTGCGCAGGTGATTTGGAAAATCCTGGAGCCAAAAATTACCCAGGGGCATCTGTACAAAGTGCGGCTCTACGAATCGGCTGACATTTTTGCGGAATGCTACCGCAACGGAGCGAACTGCGCGTGAACGATGAGCTGAAAGTAGTGCTTGGCCGGCGCTATCATTTTGCCGCATCGCACCGTCTGCACAGTGCGCAGCTCAGCGATGAACAGAACTGCCGTGTCTACGGGAAATGCAACAATCCCTACGGGCATGGCCACAACTATGTGGTGGAGGTTCGCGTGTCTGGGACGGTGGACCCCGCCACAGGCATGATCGTGAACCTGATGGACCTCGACAATTTCGTGCAGCGAGAAGTGCTCGAGCCTTTCGATCACAAATCGCTGAATGAAGATGTCGAGATCTTTCGCACCATCGTGCCGACGACAGAGAACCTTTGTAAGGAGATTTATCAGCGCCTGAAACACTTCCCGCTGGCCAAACTGGAGCGCGTGCGTATCGAGGAAACCTCGAACAACACCTTCGAGTACGCCGGGGAAGACTTCCAGGATCGCGTGCAGGTCCGCTAAAGGGGAAAGCCAGTGACTAAGCAAACGGAAATTGTGTTGCACGAAGCAAGCGTGGAAGTTCCCAGGGAAAGCATCGCTGACCTGGTGCGCAAGATGATCGTGTTGCTCGGCGAGGATCCGAACCGCGAAGGCTTGCGCAAGACTCCGGAACGGTTCGAAAAAGCGTTGCGGTTTCTGACCAGCGGCTATCACCAGAATCTGGAATCGGTCCTCAATGGCGCAACCTTCAGCGTGCATTACGACGAAATGGTGGTAGTGAAGGACATCGAATTTTTCAGCCTGTGCGAACACCACTTGCTACCTTTTTTCGGAAAAGCGCATGTGGCTTACCTGCCCAGCAAAAAAGTGCTCGGCCTCAGCAAGATTGCGCGCCTGGTGAACATGTACGCGCGCCGCTTGCAGATTCAGGAGCGCATGACCAGCCAGATCGCCGATGCCATCTCTGAAAAAATCAGCCCGGAGGGCGTGGGCGTGATCATTGAAGCGCGCCATCTGTGTATGCAGATGCGCGGTGTGGAGAAGCAGCACGGGCAAGCCGTAACCAGCGCCATGCTCGGTTCGTTCCGCCACAATAAGCAAACCCGCGACGAATTCTTGTCGCTGGTACGCACGCGCAGGAGCTAGCCATGGACAAATGTGCATTGGGAGTTGCCGGCCCCGAAGTCTCTCGCGTCGCCTTGGGTTGTATGGCCATGTCCGGCGTTTATGGCCCGGTGGACGATGCCGAATCCATCTGCACCATTCAAGAAGCCATCGACCAGGGCATCAATTTGCTGGACACCGGCGATTTCTACGGCATGGGCCACAACGAAATCCTGCTGGGCCGCGCCATTCAAGGCCGCCGCGATAAGGTTCTTCTCTCCGTCAAATTCGGCGCGATGCGCACTCCCAGCGGAGGCTGGGCGGGCTATGACGCTCGGCCTGCCGCCGTCAAAAACTTTTTGGCTTACAGCCTGCGCCGCTTGGGCGTGGATTATCTCGACATCTACCGGCCAGCACGCCTGGATCCTAAGGTCCCCATTGAAGAGACGGTTGGCGCGATTGCCGAACTCATCAAAGAAGGACACGTCCGCCACATCGGCCTCTCCGAGATGTCCGCCGAAACGGTGCGGCGCGCGAACGCCGTGCATCCCATTGTCGATCTGCAGATCGAGTACTCGCTCGTCTCTCGCGGAGTGGAGCGCGACATTCTTCCCTCGCTGCGCGAGATGGGCATCGGCATTACCGCATACGGCTTGCTTTCGCGAGGGCTTCTCAGCGGTTCCAAACCAGGATCCCCGCGGGATATTCGCGCTCACTTCCCTCGATTTGCCGGAGAAAATCTGCAAACCAACGCAAAGCTGGTGGCTGCCCTCAACCGCATCGCCAAAGTACACAACGTCACTGGCCCGCAATTGGCCGTGGCTTGGGTGCTTCAGCGAGGCACGGATATTGTGCCGCTGCTCGGCCCACGCACGCGCGAACAACTTCGCGAACTGCTCGGCGCTCTTCGTGTGACCCTGTCGGCCGAAGAACTGAGCCGGATCGAGCAGGCTTTGCCCGAGGACAGTGTCGCCGGAACAAGATATGACGCGCGCCAGATGGCGGTGCTCGACAGCGAGCGCGCGGCCAAGGCTACATCGTAGTGCTATGCGGAAAACTTGGCTTTCACCAGGCGGGGACTTCAGAGTCTGCTCGGAACCCATGTTTTTCGTCAGGGCACGACTTTAGTCGTGCCGCAACGATTGGTGAATCAGTGCGGCTTCAGCCGCTGAGGGCGTATTTGTTATTGCTCACACAGACTGTTCCGCCCCCACGTAAGTCGTACGGAACGAGTGGGGCTTTCGCCCCTTCGACTTTTCGTAACCGAACATCCATGCACAAGCGTCGAATCATCTCCCTCGTCATCGTCGCTTTCGCGGTGCTGCTGTCCCTCGGCGCTGCCTCGAAAGATGAGATCGCCCGGCTGCGTATTCTGATGCAGTGGAGAGACGGACAAACTCTAGCCGACGTCGGCGCCGGCGAAGGAGAAATTGGAATCGCCGCGGCGGCCATTGTCGGCGACAGCGGCAAAGTTTATTTGACGGAACTGGATCAGCAAAAACGCAAGGCGCTGGAACAAACCGTGAAGCGCGAAGCTCTGAAAAATGTAATTGTCGTGCAGGCTGCCGAGCGGCGCACTAATCTGCCGGATAACTGTTGTGACGCCATCGTGCTGCGTCGCGTGTATCACCACTTCACCGCGCCTACCGATATGGACACGAGTCTGCTTCGCTCCCTAAAGCCAGGCGGCGAGCTTGCCGTGATCGATTTTCCTCCGCGGCCGTGGCTCACCGAGAATCAGCCCGTGAAAGGCGTGCCTGCCAACCGCGGTGGCCATGGCATACCCCAGAATATTTTGCTGCAAGAGTTGCTGGCGGCCGGATTCACCGTGGGGCAGGTGGTGAACGATTGGCCCGACGACAGCTACTGCGTCATCTTCCGCAAGCCCACGCACTAAGAGCCCGGCCGCAAATTACTCCAATCTCGCCGCGCGTCCAGAGCCCCGGGAAAGCCCCAGAAGACTCTGGATGGCTTTTGCATCTCCCACTAACGCTTTTGCGCCGCGCGTGCACGGCGAACGCGATCGCGGTTGCCGCAGGTGGCGTCGTTACACCAGCGCCGAACATTTCCTTTGGTGCGGTCGATGAAAATCCAGCGACAGTCATCGTTGGCACAGATTTTCAGGTGGCCCTTCGCCTCATGCAGCAAGGAATCGCCAAAGCTCCGGGCAATCCCCGCCACCTCTTGCCGCCAGCCAATTTGAGCGGGTTGCAGGTGTAACTTGAGTCCACTTTGGTGCTCCACCAGTTGCGGGAACACTGGTACCTTCAGCCAGCCGTTGAGCTTCGCAAGATCCCCGGCGGCCAGCGTTCCGGTGGCTGCGCTTTTTTCGACCAGATGGCGGAGAAGCGTACGAAGTTCGCGCAGCGCTTTGAGCGCCGCCGGGTCGGAGGGTGGAATGTGCAGCTTCCAATGGCGGACAAAGGAGCGCAGCCAGCGTGGGTCATCCAGGCATTCGGTGAAATTGCCGAAGCCGTCCCACAGCTCACTGTTGACTAGATCGAGCCAGGGAGCCGGGGCGCCAAAGCCGCGCGAGGAAAATGGATCCGTGGAAGTCATGGTAATGACATAAATTGTGTTGACACGTTACGGGCGCCCATGTAGCTTATGAAACGAGATTAGCACAGGTAAGTCGTTACAGGAAACAGGGGTCGATGAGCGACACTTCTCAGGCAATCGCGCAAGCAGCCGGACGGGCCTATGCGGTTACCGCATCGCATCGCGTACGCGCCGCCTTGGCATTCCTGGCGATTTACCTGATCTGGGGCTCCACCTACTTGGCCATCCGCTATGCCGTGCAGACGATACCACCGCTATATACCGCCGGCTTCCGCCATCTGTGTGCCGGCTCGTTTTTGCTGACGCTGGCGCTGCTGAAGGGCTATCGGCCGACTTGGGCGCAGATTCGCGCCAGCGTGGTGATCGGCTTTTTCTTCTTTTTGGGTGGACACGGCTTGCTGCACTGGGCAGAGCGGGTTGTACCGAGTGGGACAGCGTCGCTGCTGATCGCTACCGAGCCTATCTTCGTGTTTCTGCTGTCTTCTGCGGCGGCGCGCACCTGGAAACTGAACGGAATGCTGTTGACGGGAATTTTGATCGGTTTGCTGGGCGTCGGAATTCTGGTTCGCGGCACCACGCTGGAAGGCTCGCATGTACTGACTTTGGGAGCGGTCGCTATCCTTGTCAGCGCCTTCTCGTGGTCCATCGGGATCATTTATTCGCGCCGCTCGCATCTCTCCGGAAATCCTCTGCTGTTATCGGCGCTCTCGCTATTGGCGGGATCGGTGATGCTCATCAGCACTGGGACGCTAACGGGAGAAGCCAAAGGATTCGCACTATCGCAGGTGAGCACCAGGTCGCTGCTGGCGTTTGGATATTTGGTTGTGTTTGGATCGATCGTGGCGTTCACCACGTATAACTGGCTGTTGGAACATTATTCGCCCACGCTGGTAGCCACGCACACGTACGTGAATCCGGTAGTGGCGGTGCTGCTCGGCTGGGTATACGCCGGAGAAGCGCTAACCATGCGAGTAGGGGTGGCCGCCACGCTGGTGGTGCTGGCAGTAGTGCTGGTGGACCGGGGAACTAATCAGTTACGTAACTTGGTGTAACGGATCGTCTGCAAATCTCACAATACATAGGCTTTTGCTTGCTACGGAAGCAAGCCTATGGTGAACTTTGCAGTACGATATCGCCATGCTCGGTCAGAGATTCGGCCACTACTTGATTGAACAGAAGCTGGGCGAAGGTGGCATGGGAGTAGTGTATCGCGCGCGCGATGAAAAACTGCAGCGCGATGTGGCCCTGAAGTTTCTGGAAACCTTGCCGACGGGAAGCTCGGCCGGTCACGAACGAGCCTTGCAAGAAGCACGATCGATTTCCGCACTGAATCATCCCAACATTTGCACGGTATATGAGGTCGGCGAAGTCGAGGGGAAGCCGTACATCGCCATGGAATATGTGGAAGGGCGATCACTGAACCTGGAAATTCCGTCGACGGGCCTGGCCGTAGATCAACTGGAGCGCTACGGTTTGCAATTGGCGGATGCGCTGGCGCACGCGCACAGCCGCGGTGTGATTCACCGCGACCTGAAAGCATCGAACGTGATGCTGATGCCGAGCGGGCGGCTGAAGGTGCTGGATTTCGGAATCTCCCAGCGATTTGAACCGGGGCGCATGAGCGACGGCACCACGGTGCTGGATGCCTCGTGGGAATCGCAGCACACCTTCACGGGAACCTTGCCGTACGTGGCGCCAGAAATTCTGAAGGGCCAGGAAGCGGATGTGCGCACAGACATCTGGTCGCTCGGCGTGCTGTTGTACGAAATGGCCGCAGGGCACCGGCCGTTCCGTGGGGAAACCGCGTTTGAGTTGAGCGCGGCGATTCTGCGGGAGCGCGCGCCGGAAATTGTGCCGCCGCTGCCTCCGGTGCTGAACAGCGTGATCGAAAAATCGCTGGATAAGGATCCGGGGCAAAGGTACCAAAGCGCCGGGGAAGTGCGCGCGGCGCTGGAAGCGGCGACCACCGCGTCGCACACGCAAAACTTCCGGCCAATTCCGAAAGGCGAGCGCACGGGACTGTTCTCGACCAGGAACATAGCGATTTTTGCCTTGATCATCGCGCTCGCGGGAGGGGTGGTCTACTGGCTGAACGGGCGAGGAATGAAGCGAAAGCCAGCGGTGGCTTTGCCGGGAGCGATTCAATCGATTGCGGTGCTGCCGCTTGAAAATCTTTCGGGGGATCCCAAGCAAGATTATTTTGCGGATGGAATGACCGACGCGTTGATTACGGAACTGTCGCAGATCCGGAAGCTGCGGGTGATTTCGCGGACGTCGGTGATGCAATACAAACACACGCAAAAGTCGCTGGACCAGATCGCGCAGGAGTTGAATGTGGATGCGATTGTGGAAGGGTCGGTGGTGCGCGCCGGCGATCGCGTGCGTATATCGGCGAAACTGTTCCAGACGAACATGGAAGGCGCATTGTGGGGCGGAAATTTCGAGCGTAATTTCACGGATGTTTTGGCGCTGCAAAGCGACGTGGCCACGGCAATCGCACGCAGCATTCAGGTGGAACTTTCCGGAGCCGAACAGAGCCAGCTGGCGCGAAGCCGGAGTGTGGTGCCGGAAGCCTATGAAGCCTACTTGAAGGGCCGATTTGAGATGGAGAAACGGACGCCCGAGGCGTTCCGGGATGCGACGACGTATTTTCAGCAGGCCATCGCAAAAGATCCGAGTTTTGCCGCCGCGTATGCAGGCTTGGCCGATTGCTATGTATCCATGAGCACCTATGAGATGGGCTCGCCGAAAGTGCTGATGCCGCAGGCAAAGGCCACCGCAGAAAAAGCGGTGCAGTTGGACGACCGCCTGGCGCAGGCGCACACGTCACTGGCCGCGACACGATTTTTCCTGATGGAAGGCGGAGACATTGAAGGCGAATTTCAGCGCGCGATCGCGCTGGATCCGGGCTATGCCGAGGCCATCCACTGGTACGGGTTGTACCTGGCGGCGATGGGCCGGAAAGAGGACTCCATTCGGGAGCTGAAGTTGGCCGGAGAGATTGATCCAAAATCGATGATCATTCGAGCGAATCTGGGCTTTGTGTATTACCTGGCGGGCGATTACAACCGGGCGGAGGAAGTGGAGAAGAACGTCATTCAAATGGACCCGAGCTTTATCCCGGCGCACTCGTATTTGGGACAAGTGTATCTGGGAAAAAAACAGTATGCCGAGGCGGTCGATCAGTATCGGACCGCGGCGTCGCTGTCTCCCGGAGATAATTCCGCGGAAGCAGACTTAGCGGGTGCGTACGCGATGGCGGGAAAGAAGGCCGATGCCGAGGAGATTTTGCAGGAGTTGCAGAAGAAGAGCCGGACACAGTACGTATCGGAGTACGATTGGGCGACGTTGTACGCGGGCTTCCAGGATGAGGAGAAAACGCTGAAGGCGCTGGAAGCAGCGTATGGGGAACGGAACCCCAGATTGGTGAATCTGGCGGTGCATCCGCAATTTGCGTTTTTAAAAGGCGAGCCGAGATTTGAGAAATTGCGGAAAGAAATTAGCGCCAGCCTTTCTGGGCATGGCGCGAACGACGTCAGCACGAGCACGGCTACGTCGCCATAGGGTTGATGACGGAAAGGAAGCTTGACGGTTTCCGTAGGCCTCCGGTAGACTCCGCCCCACGTAGCGAACGACGCAATAAAGGCGTAGTAAAAGGAGATGGCCGATGCCGGCAAAGAAGAAGTCGCACAAAAAATTGTCTTTAAAGCCCGTCGAAAAACAATTGAAAGGAATTTTGGCGGAACTGAAGAAGCAGCAGCATGAGAAGGGCATCACGCCCGCGGAAAAATCGGTCATTGAGCAAGACATCCAAAACGTTCAGACGCTAATCGTAGATTTGCCGTCCAGTTGCCACAAAAATTCCGCGTACACTCTGGGAGTGTGAGTTTGGCAGGATTTCCCGCCCAACCGGAAAGAAAGAACGAGCAAGGAGGACGTAGCCATGGCGAGGAAGACGCAGCAGAAGGAGTTGTCTCTGAGGCCGATTGAAAAGGCGCTGAAGGAAATCCTGCGAGGACTGCGGCAACTCAATAAGCAAAAAGATTTGGCGCCGAAAGCGAAGCGAACACTGGAGAAGGACATCAAGAACGTGCAGAAGCTGATCAAGGAGATACCGCCGGTCTGCCGCGCGTACACTTTTCGCTAGTGAGCGGGCAGGCTAATGAGCGGTTGACGAGCAGGATGGCGGAGAAGCGCGCGAAGCGACGCGGCGGGGAAGAGCGCTACCGCCGGTCGCGGTTCCTGATGAGCTACTGGCTGGGGCCGGTACTGGTTTTCGAGAATTACGCGAAGCAAGAGCGAATTGCCGGCAGCACGTTTGTGTCGGAAGTGCTGGATTATTGCGGCGCGGGGAAGACTCTGCGAGAGATCGAGGAACAGTTCCCCGAACAAAGAGGAGCACTGCGGGCCGGCATCCGGCAACTGGTGAAGCACGCCCTGCTGGAAATCTGCGGACAAGAGAATCAACGGTTGGAGCGAAGCTGGGCAGGGTGGTCGCGCTGGAACCCGGCGGCGGGCTACTTTCATTTGTCGACCAAAGATGTGAAGTTCGCGTTGCCGTCCGAGAACAACGGCGCGAGTGGACTGCGGCGGATTGCGAAACTGCGGCCATTGCCGCCACCCGTGAAGAAATATCCGGACGCACCGGCAGTGACATTGCCGAGGATCAAACGCGAGAGCGAGTTCTCCCGCGTGTTAAAGGAGCGGCGGACTTGGCGGGAGTTCGCGGCGCCTCCGGTGACGTTGGAGAAGCTGGCACAGTTGCTGTGGTTGTCGTTTGGAGTGCAGAGCTGGGCGAAAATACCTGGCGTAGGAAATTTAGCGCTGAAGACTTCTCCGTCAGGTGGGGCCATGCATCCGTTGGAAGCGTATGTGGCGATTCGCAATGTGGAAGGGGTGGCGGCGGGAATCTACCACTATGAAGCCGCGGAACACCGGTTGGAGTTGCTGCGCAAGGGATTGCGCGGCGGCGAAATCGGCAAGATGCTCGGCGGGCAACGGTGGGCGGGAGAATCGGCATTTGTGGTGCTGCTGACAGCGGTGTTTGGGCGGACGCAATGGAAGTACGAGCACGCGCGGGCGTATCGCGTGGTACTGGCGGAGGCGGGGCACCAGTGCCAGACGTTTTGCCTGACCGCGACGTGGTTGGGGCTGGCACCGTTTTGCACCATGGCGTTGGCGGACACGCAGATTGAGAAGACCATGGGGATCGATGGAGTGAGCGAATCGGTGTTGTACGCCGCGGGCGCGGGGAGGAGGCCGTCGGGGAAAGCGACGGCGGAGCGTTGGAGAAGTTGAGCGGGGAGGAAGTTTACAGTTTACAGTTGTTAGTTCACAGTTTCGGAGAAGAGAAGATTCGCTCGGCGGCATGTGGGCACGCGCGGATTTGTCCGTAATCAAACCCAAGACCGAGGTTCAAAAGGCGAACCTCGGGCACCCGGCGCGCCCGGCCAGGAAGACGCTTCGTTGCTGATGGTTATTTCAGGGCGAGGACGACTTTCACCAGTTCGTTGACTTTCTGCATCACGTCGTCGCCCAAGTGCGAGATGTAACGCTCCAAACGTTCCCTGCTGATGTTGCGGATCTGCTCGCCCATGACCACGCCGTCGGCATCCATGCCCAATTCGCGCGCTCGGACAACCAACTGGCTGGGATACGGCTTCGCGAGACGCGCCGGAGAACTCGACAGTGGCAGCACCACGACGTACGGCAAACTGTCATTGATGGAGTTGCGGCTAATCACCAGAACCGGCCGACGTCCCCCCTGCTCGGAGCCTTTCACCGGGTCTAAGTTGACCCAAAATAAGTCACCCCTTTTTGGTGGCACGAGATGTCCAGTTCTCGCTCGGTAGCGTTTCCAAATCGGCTTGTGCGAACTCCTGCGCCAAAGCGCGGCTCTCGGCAAGATACTCCTGGTCTTTGCCCATCTCAGCGAACGCGGCGTCAATTTGCTTATCGCGAACGGCGTCGACCAGATTCTGCAGAGCGGTGACGATGAGGTCATTCACGCTGGAGGCTTCAACTTCCCTCTTCTCTACCAAGCCCTTAACCTTGCGGTATAACTTTTCCGGTAGGCGCAGTGTGGTCTGGCGCGTCCCATTCATCACGGCAGCACCCATCGTTCTTTCTCCTTGCATGAGCAGCGAGGACGTTGCCAAGCGTCCCGAGCGATCGACTCTAGGTTGCCATTACAAATAGCATCTGTCAAGAATGCGAAGGACATATCATTTTTGATTTCCATGCTAGTATCGGGGCACATTGGGTCGATCCGCGAGATGATTTTTTGTGTAAGTGCGAAGGATAAAGGAGTTAGGGTTGATTTTGGGAGTTTTTGGGTTGTAAGTGTTCATTCTAATTGATTTGTAAATGGTTTATTTTGATATGGTTGCGTAAGCAGTGAATCTGCAGGGTTTATTGGGTGGCTTGCTGCATGCATCGTAGGGCCAAAAGCAAGAGACTAACGGGCCGCCTCAGAAGGCGGCCACTACCCAAGCGCAAAACGGTTGAATGTGATGTTGTTTGTTAGTTCGGCTTGGTGGACGGGTTGTCGTCTGGTTGGGCATCCTGGTCCGCGTTGTCGGGATCGGAACCCTGCGGTTCGGGATCGTCGGTGTGGTCGGGGTCGTTTTGGTCCTCTTGATCATCGGCTTGGTCGGCGGGCGGCTGCAAGGGAGGAAGTTCGCCGAAAGAGTCTTCGACGAGTTGCTGGCGGTATTCGTCGAGATAGATGGTTTTAAATTCGGCGTCGGCGAGGGGAATGGTTTTGAGGAGAGTCTCGGCGACGCGAGTCATGGCGATGGCGTCTTTGGCTTTGACGGTGCCCTCGGCCACGCAGGCGAACAAACGCGCGAGAGATTGTGTAAGGCCGGTGACGGGGACGAAGCCTTGGCCGATCGGACCGTAGAGGCTGGCGGTGACTTCCGCAGAGGATTGGAGGGGCAGAAGTTTGCGGCGATGATACTCGCAGTACCTGGATCTGCTGGAGGAACGAGGCATACGGCAATGGCGGTTATCGGCGTAGGTAAAGGCACAAAGAGACGAAAGGTCGTGAGCAGTCGGCTTGGACATGGAAGCTCCTGAAAAATGAGTTGTAAAAGGAAACGCCCGCGGGGAAAGCCGCGGGCGCAGTTGTCTACGTGGTGGAGTATACGTAATAGTTAAGTTGTTGTCAAGTTAAATTCGGAGAAGGAGAGTCGACAGTTTACAGTCAGCAGTCAACAGTGAGCCAAGACCCACCCTCGAAAACCGAGGGTGGGGCACCCGGCTGCGGGGAAAATCCCAAGACCCAGGTTCACAGACCGAACCTGGGGCGCCCTGGGGACACAGGCTGAAGCCTGTGCTACTTGGTTACTTTTTGGTGATTTGGACGGAGGCGCGGGTGGTTTCCCAATCCATGTTGAGGGTGCCGCCGGTGGAGGATTTGTCGAAGGAAATCGTGAAGTTTTCGACGGGGGAGGGGAGAGAGGAGACCTTCATGGGAATGCGAGCGAGGTCGTTGGAAGGACCGGGATATTGCGTGCCCCATTCTCCGGTCTTCTTGCTGATGATGAGGGTCCATTTGTCCTGCTCGGGAATGGCGAAGAGGGTGTAGCTGCCGGCGGGAACGGCCGTGCCGCCCACGGAGATGTCGGCGGTGGTGACGAAGGTGGTGGATTCATTGGCACCGGCGCGCCAGACCTGCCCGTAGGGAACGAGGCCGCCAAAGATTTTGCGACCGCGCATGCGGGGGCTGGAGTAGTCGATGGTGATGGATTTGCCGCCGCCGAGATCGAGTGAGGCGTTGGCCGGTGGGCTGGGCTTGTTGCCCTGATGCGCGTGGGAGATGAAAACGAAGACAGCGAGGGCCAGGCAGAGCAGCGAGAGAAGTGCGATGGTTTTACGCATGAGAGTCTCCTGTGGAGTGGCGACGATGGGATGAATCCGTCGCTACGAGATCGTATGCCAGTAAGTCTGAGGGCTTACCGATAGCATTGAACAAGATTTAGGGGCGGGTTGCAAGGGGAGGAGGACCGGCGTCGG
This sequence comes from Candidatus Sulfotelmatobacter sp., assembly GCA_035524015.1. Classification (GTDB taxonomy): domain Bacteria; phylum Acidobacteriota; class Terriglobia; order Acidiferrales; family UBA7541; genus Acidiferrum. The sequence continues at coordinate 11,987 of DATKPS010000164.1, read as the reverse complement.
TTTGGAGTTGTCAGGCAACAGTGATCGGTAGTCGGTAATCGGTAATCAGTAATCAGAGAAACCCAAGAGCCACGCGCACAAATTGGAAAGAGAGGAGCTGACTGCGATCAGGGTGAACAGGGGTGGGGCGTGGTGTGGGAGGCGCGAATCGCGTCGAGGAGAGCAGGGAAGTGGGGCCGCGAGTGGCGGCCGGAAGTGGCGGCGACGAAGAGCAGGACGGCGAGGAGGGCAAGGAAGAGACGATTGGAGAAATGGGAGTGGAGATGGGGAAGAAACATGAGCGTCCTCCTGTGGTCGCGCCACAGGAGGATAATACAGGTTGTGTGGGAATGCCACAGGAAAGTTTGGTGGGGTTGGGTGGTGGCGGCAGCAGGGCTGCCGCTGATTGGTTTGGGGGTGGATGGAGGATGCGCTACCGGCGGGAGCAGGGCTCCCGCACTCCACGGGGTCAGGCAAAACGGCGGTCGCGCCAATCTCGTTCGGCGGCTTCTACCTGGTCCAGCTTCCCCAGGTCCCGCCAATAATATTCGTCGGCACAAAATGCTTGCACGCGTTCGCGCTGGCCGGCCAGGCGCAAATACACATCGATAATCGAAAACACGCCATCCTCGGTGATCTTTTTCAGCATACGTGGGGAAATGACGTGGATCCCGCCGAAAGCCCGAGCCTTCGCGCCTTCCACCGGACGCACCAACTGCTCCTGTTTCTCCTTGAGCGACCTGCGGCCGCACAACTCCCAGTTCTCGTCAAAGAGCAAATAGCGCGAGGTCTCGCGGTCCTGCACCGCCAGCGTGGCCAAGGCTCCGCTTTCCCGGTGTTGTTTTGCCATGGCCGCAAAATCCACGGTGCTGATCACATCCACGTTGTGCAGCACAAACGGCTCGTCTCCGTTATCCTCCAGGAAAAACCATCCCGCTTTTTTCAATCCACCGCCGGTGTCCAATAACTGCTCTTCCGGCGAAATGGCGATGTTCATGCCAAAATTATTGTGGGCGTCCAGAAATTCCCGAATATTCGCGGCAAAGTGATGCACGTTGAGGATTACTTCGCAAATGCCCGCCGCCTTCAGACGGCCAAGGGTAATTTCCAGCAGGGTGCGTCCGCCCACTTCCACCAAGGCCTTCGGCTGGTGATCCGTCAATGGGCGCAAGCGCGTGCCCAGGCCCGCTGCCAGCACCATGGCCTTCATTGACCGAGCTGCTCCAAGCCGAGGTGACGCAATTCGACGTCAACCGCGTTTATTCGGCGCAGGCGTTTTGCCAATTGCTCCGCGAGATAGACGGAGCGGTGCTGGCCGCCGGTACAGCCGAAGGAGACCATCAAATTTTTGAAGCCGCGCTGCTGATAATTGCTGATGGTGGCGTCCACCAGGGACATCACCCCGGCCAAAAACTGATGCACGCTTTCTTGCTGGTTCAAATACTCAATCACTGGCGCGTCTTTTCCGGTCAGCGCCTTGAACCTTTCTTCTCTCCCCGGATTCGGCAAGCTCCTGCCATCAAAAACAAATCCTCCGCCATTTCCGGTCTCATCTTTCGGGAGTCCGCGATGAAAGGAGAAACTGTAAACGCGCACGAGGAGGTTCTGGGCCTCGGTGGCGATGGCCAGCAATTTTTCGGAAGCCAGCATGCTCTGGAAGGCTTCGGTCAGGGTGGGCAGTTCGATGGGCAACTTGGCGTTGTGCAGCAGCCACCGGAGATTTTTCAGGGCGTAGGGCACGCTTTGCAGGAAATGCGTCTTTCGTTCGTAAAAGCCGCGAAAACCGTAAGCTCCCAGAGCTTGGAGAATGCGCACGTAAACGAACGCGTAATAGTGGCGAACGAAATCCTCGCGATCCAGATCGACAAAACTCTCGAGACCATCCATGTAGTCTTTCAGCAGTTGTTCGCGCAGGGCCGGGGGCAAGTCCGCCTTGCCGTCATATAGCAACGAAGCAATGTCGTACTGCAGGGCGCCTTTGCGGCCGCCCTGGTAATCGACGAACCAAGGCTCGCCTTGGCGCAGCATAATGTTTCGCGACTGAAAATCGCGATACAAAAAGTAATCGCTGCGGGCGGTCAGGAGAAAATCGGTCAAGCGCACAAAATCGTCTTCGAGCGCCTGCTCGCTGAAGGGAATGGCCGCCAAACGCAAAAAGTAATATTTGAAATAATTCAGATCCCAGGAGATGGATTGGCGGTCAAAGCTTCCTCGCGGATAACACACGGAGTAATCCAAGTCTCGGCCCGCTTGCACTTGAAAGCGGGGGAGCACCGCGACAGCCTTGCGGTAGGCCTGGATCGTCTGTGTCCCGATGGCTTCGCCGCTGCGGTCCTTCGATAGCAAGTCAAAGAGGGTGGTATCGCCCAAATCCTCTTCCAGATATGCGCCTTGGCTCAAATCTTGGGCATAGATCTCGGGCACCGGCAAGCCATGCTTGCGGAAATGGCGGGAAAAGGAAAGGAATGCCACGTTCTCTTCGCGCACGCCGTAGGAAATACCCACCGCGGTGGCGTTCTCTCCGGATAAACGATAAATTTTCCGGCCGGAAGCGCTCAGTGCGCCTTGCAGTGCCTGGATGCGCTCCACCGGCTGCTGAAAATGCTGCTCAAATAGTTTTTCGAGTACGTCCATACCACCCCTAGAACAGCTTGTCATCCTGGGGAGCGTCTTGTGCGATGAAGGAGCTCAGCGTCGACTCCAGTCGCAATTTACGTCCGCGCGGCGCGGGCGACCCCAAGACCCACGCTCAAAAAACGAGGATGGGGCAGCCAGCCATCATCCCTTTCTACCACACACGATTCTCTCCGCCCGAGTTCGTTGTTCGTTTGTTGTTCAATCCACTCTCATTTCCTTATGCGCGCACCGCGCGTCTATAATTCAAAAATGCCCTTTTCCCAGGAACGAACTGTTCGCAAAGATCAACGCCGGTCCGAACAACGCAATCTGGCCTCGAAAAATCTCGATCACATGTCCTCGCGGGAAATTGTCCAGCTGATGAGCCACGAGGATCACAAAGTGCCTATCGCGGTGGCTCAGCAGATCCCCGCGATTGCCCGGGCGGTGGACGGCATCGTGGAGCGCATGCAAAAAGGAGGTCGCCTCCTGTACGTCGGCGCCGGCACCAGCGGCCGCCTCGGGGTGCTCGACGCATCCGAATGCCCGCCTACGTTCGGCGTTTCGCCGCAAGTCGTGCGCGGTCTGATAGCCGGAGGCCGTCGAGCTATCACGCAGCCAGTCGAAGGAGCGGAAGACAGCAAGAGCAACGCGCGTCGCGAGCTCAAGCGGCTGGGTGTCGGCAAGCTCGACTCCGTGGTGGGCTTGGCGGCCAGTGGTTCCACGCCTTATGTCCTGGCGGCCATTCACTACGCCAACCGTCGCGGCGCCTTGAGCATCGCGGTCACCGTGAATCGCAAGTCTCCGCTGGCGCACGCGGCGCAAATCGCCATTACGCCCGACGTTGGCCCCGAAGTGCTGACCGGGTCGACTCGTCTGAAAGCCGGAACGGCCCAGAAAATGGTCCTGAATATGCTCTCCACAGCCACGATGGTGCGGCTCGGTCATGCCTATGAAAACTTCATGATCGACCTCACCAAGACAAATCGGAAGCTTAGAGACCGGGCCAAGCGCATTCTGATGGAAGCGACCGGGAAGAATGTGTCGGACGTGGAACACGCTTTGCGTCAAAGCAAACACAATCTCCGGGTTGCGTTGATCATCCTGAAACGCCGTGTTTCTGCCGCCCGCGCTCTTCGAGAATTGGAAGCGGCTGATGGTGACCTGCGTCGCGCCTTGGGCGAATCAACCTAACTACATTCGGGAGGGTGGAGCTTCTGCGCTAATGGATAAATTTCGGATTCGCGGCGGTAATCCTCTCCACGGCAGGGTGGACATTGCCGGGGCCAAAAATTCCGCGCTGCCGCTGATGGCCGCAGCGTTGCTGACCTCCGAGCCGGTTACCCTTCACAACATGCCGCTGGTCCGCGACATCGTCACCATGGGCAAGCTGCTCGCGTTCATGTCCGCGCATGTTTATTCGGCAGAAATTCCCTCCAGCACGTACACCATTCAATCCGAGTCGCTCAATGACGCGGTGGCCCCGTACGAACTGGTCAAAACCATGCGCGCCTCTATCCTCACGCTGGGTCCCGCGATCGCGCGCTCCGGTGTCGCGCATGTTTCGCTGCCCGGCGGTTGTGCAATTGGGGCGCGGCCTGTCGATCTGCACCTGGGGGCGCTGGAAAAAATGGGCGCAGTGATCGCCACCGAACATGGGTACATCCAGGCGCGAGTTCCCAACGGCGGTGGCCTCAAAGGCGCGCATATCGTGTTCGAAAAAATTACTGTTACCGGCACCGAAAATTTGCTGATGGCCGCGACGCTGGCCGAGGGCATGACCACTCTGGAAAATTGCGCTCGCGAACCCGAAGTGACTGACCTGATCGATCTGCTGCGCAAAATGGGCGCGCGGATCGAAGGCGACAACACCAGCACGCTCACGATTCACGGCGTCGACCGGCTGCACGGGGCCACGCACTGGGTGATTCCCGACCGCATCGAAGCCGGCACATTCCTCATCGCCGGAGCCATCACCAATGGCGATCTGACCATCGCCCATTGCAACCCTGCGCATCTGGGCGCGGTCATCGCCAAACTGCAGTCTGCCGGCGTGCCCGTCGAAATTCCCGATGATTCCACACTGCGGGTGCACGACGGCCACAAACTGGTCGCCGCCGACGTTACCACCGAGGAATATCCGGGCTTCGCGACGGATATGCAGGCGCAGTACATGGCCCTCGCGACGCAAGCGCAAGGGACTTCGGTGATCACCGAAACGATCTTCGAAAACCGCTTCCTGCACGCCAGCGAAATGGCGCGCATGGGCGCGCACATTTCAATTGACGGGCATCGCGCCGTCGTGCGCGGTCCCTCGCCGCTTTCCGGCAGCGTGGTGCAAGCTTCTGACCTTCGCGCGAGCGCCGGCCTGGTGCTCGCGGCCTTGGTTGCCTCCGGCGAAACCATCGTTGATCGCGTCTACCATATCGATCGCGGGTACGAGCGCATCGTGGAAAAGCTGTCCGCCGTCGGGGCGGATATTTGCCGGCTGCATTCGTCCAGCTAAGCAACAGTGTGTTGCGGTGGGGAACCTGGCTCGCGCGAAAAGCCGCGGTCGCTGGCCGGTCTAAAGAGTCTGTGTGAGAAGTCGTAAACAGGCCCTCAGCGGCTGAAGCCGCAATGATTTTGCGCTGGTTACGGCACGGCTAAAGCCGTGCCCTGACGAAAAATAGGAGTTGTCACACAGGCTCTAAAGTCCGGCCACTACACAAGCGTAAGGCGCGCTGTCGGCCCTTGCCAATTCCACAAGCGGGCGGCGCGCTCGTTATCGATCGCGCCGCCGATCGCGGGTTCGCAGAGATTCCTTGCTGCGAAGACTTCGCTCGGAATGACGAGTTTTTTCGGGGGCTGGATGCAGGAGCACCTTCGCGCAGACAGCCCATGCTCTCCCACCGAAATTCCACAAGTGAACGGCAAATTTCTCGAAACTTTGATAGAATCCCGCAGTCACGTTGCATTGCGGATGAGCGGGTTGGCGCGCCAGCCAGCCCCAGACCAAACTACGGGAGGGACGAAATGCAGAACGCCCAACTTCTCGCAAAGATTGATGCCGCCATCGCCGAAAAAAGCCTGTTAAAGCATCCTTTTTATCAGGATTGGCAGATGGGCAAGCTCACTCGCCAGGAACTTCAGCTATATGCCTCGCAGTATTACCGCCACGTGGAAGCTTTCCCCAAGCATCTGCGGGTTCTGGCGGCGCGCACCGAAGGCCCGATTCGCGACATCATCCTGGAAAACCTGGCGGAAGAAGAAAATCCGGCGCGTCCTCATCCCAAACTTTGGCGCGATTTTGCCGCGACCGTCGGCGTGAACGAAGAAGACATTACCTGCTGCCCGGCGCTGCCCGGCACACAGGCGGTGGTGGAGACGTTCCGGGAAATTGTGGGTGACCGGACGGTAGCGGAGGCGGTCGCGGCGCTGTACGCCTACGAAGCGCAAGTGCCGGAAATCGCCACCACCAAGATCGAAGGCTTGCAGAAGTTCTACGGCGTGAGGTCTTCGAAGGGGCTGGCGTACTTTGCGGTGCACGAAGAAGCCGACAAAGCGCATCGCGCGGCGTGGCGCGGCTGGCTGGAAGAGCACGCGCATGGCGACGAGGAAGAAATCCTTGCCACCACCAACGAAGCGCTCGACGCCCTGTGGGGGGCGCTGGACGCGGTGCACTGCGCGCACGCGTAACCGCTAGCAGACAGAAGCTCCTGGTCATCCTGAGGAGCGTTAAAACGAAGATTAACGCAGAGTTCGCAGAGGAAGAGCGCAGAGGGCACGGAGACAGCTTTAACCGGGCAGGTATCTCTTCTGCGAACTGATGAGTGTTAACTGACTTCTTCTCTCCGCCTCACTTGCCCTTCACTCGGCTGATGAACAGTTGCAGAAATCGTTCGGAGTCGGAGCTGAGCGCGACGCGGGCGTTGTTTGCCACCGGGACCACGCCATCAATCTCGTAATGGTCGCCATGCAACACGTTGTTCTCGTACGAACCCATGCGATTCGCCACGGTTTCCCCGCGGGTAAACTCCCCTCGCGTCTCCACGTCCACATGCATGTCTTTCCACTGGACCAGGGTTGGATCAATCACCACGGCTACCGCCAGCGGATCGTACATCGCCGCGCCGTCCCAGCCGTTCTTCTCCGAGCGGTCAATGTAAAACCGCGCAATCTTCGTCGCCACATCATTCTCGGGCCCGTGTCCCGCTGCCAATTCCGCCAGGTGCTTCCGGGTCAGCAAGGTTTTTTCGCCGACGTCGGACCCGACCATGGTCACCGTCCATCCGGCGTTGAACACAATCGCCGCGGCCTCGGGGTCGCCAAAAATATTGGCCTCGGCCGCGCCGTTTACGTTTCCGCCGTTCAAGGATCCGCCCATGATCACGATGTCTTTCACGAGGGGCACAATCGACGGGTCCTTGGACACCGCCAGCGCGATATTCGTCAGCGGCCCGATCGGAATCAGCGTGATTTCGTGCGGGTACTTGTGCAGCAGTTCAATGAGCAAGTCCGGCGCAAACCGCGCATCCGCTTTGCATTTTGGTTCCGGCAACTCGATATCCGCCAGGCCATTCTTGCCGTGCCAATACGTGGCCGTGTAGGTCTTCTGCAGCAAAGGATGCTGCGCGCCGCCCGCGACCGGAATGTCGCAGCGTCCCGCCAGGCTGACCAACTTGAGCGCGTTCTCGAGTGATTGCTTCGCCACCACATTTCCCGGCACGGCCGTGATGCCCTCCACTTGCAGCTCCGGGGAATTCAGCGCCAACAAAATGGCCAGCGCATCATCCGTTCCCGGATCCGTGTCAATGATGACCTTGCGCTTTTCCTGCGCGTGCATTGCCTGCACTGCCAGCAAACACAAAACCGCCACTACCACCCACACCCGTTTCGAGATCATCGAACATTCTCCAAGGAATTCTCTCTCCATTAAATCCATCCCGAGCGCCGCAATCAAGCAATTGAGACGCGCGGATTGAAGGGTCATCCCTCGCGTCGCGGGATGAGCTTTTGTGCGGGCAAGCGCGTCCCTACGCAATAGAATGCGTGCGGATGGGGCGCGGCCGTTCGAGGCTCAGGGTGAGCAGGGCAGCGCCCGGTAAAGGCGCTGGTGCGGGGGCTGAGGTGGCGGCAGCAGGGCTGCCGCTGGTTGTTGGGAGGTTGGGCGGGGGTTGGGTAACCGGCGGGAGCAGGGCTCCCGCACTCCCGGGGCCTCTCTCATCCAGTTTTCGTTTGCGCCCTAGTCGCGTTCTGTGGTTGTTACCGGAGGCGCTGGAGCCGCGGCTTCCTTGCTCTTGGCCTGTTTCTCGCGCGCTTCCTTGATCAAGGCCTTGCGCGACAAGCGAATCTTGTTGCCCTCGATGGCCAGGACCTTGACCAACACCTGGTCGCCGAGTTTCAGTTCATCGCGGACGTCGCGGATGCGGTGCTCGGAGATTTCGCTGATGTGCAGCAACCCGTCGGTGCCGGGGAACAATTCCACGAAGGCGCCGAACTCCGCCAAGCGCACGACCTTGCCCAGGTAAGTCTTGCCAACCTCGGCGCTGGCGGTAACGTCGCGGACCATCTGCAAGGCTTGGTCGCCGCCCGCTCCGCTAGTGGAGAAGATATGCACGGTGCCGTCTTCGAGCACGTCGATCTTCACGCCAGTCTGCTCGATGATGGACTTGATTTTCTTGCCGCCGGGACCGATCAAATCGCGAATCTTGTCGGTAGGAATGCTCAGCTTGTAGAGGCGAGGAGCATACATGGAGATAGTCTCGCGATTCTTGCTGAGGGTCTTTTCCATGATGTCCAGAATTTCGAAACGCGCTTTCTTCGCCTGGGCCAGCGCTTCGCGCATCATAGGAACGCTAATGCTGGTCACCTTGATGTCCATCTGCAAGGCGGTAATGCCCTCGCGGGTTCCGGCGACTTTGAAGTCCATATCGCCGTAGTGGTCTTCCGCTCCGGCAATATCCGTGAGGATGGAGTACTTGCCATCGTCGCTGACCACCAGTCCCATGGCGATGCCGGCGCACGGCGCCTTCATGGGCACGCCCGCATCCATCAACGCCAGCGAGCCACCGCACACCGTGGCCATCGAGGACGACCCGTTCGATTCCAAAATGTCGCTGACCACGCGCATGGCGTACGGAAATTCCACTTCTGGGGGAAGCAGGTTGGCCAACGCGCGTTCCGCCAAGGCACCATGACCGATTTCGCGACGGCCTGCGCCGCGCACCGGCTTCACTTCGCCCACGCTGAAGGGAGGGAAATTGTAGTGCAGCATGAAGCGCTTGAAGGTGTCCTGCTCGAACAGCAAGTCCTGGCGCTGCATGTCTTCCTTGGTCCCCAGGGTCAAAGTCGCGAGCGCCTGGGTCTCTCCGCGGGTGAACAGTGCCGAACCATGGACGCGGGGCAGTAAGCCCACTTCGCAAGTAATCTTGCGGATCTGGTCAAACGCTCTTCCGTCGGGACGGCGCTTGGCCTTCAGCACTTCTTCGCGGAAGTAATCCTCGCGCAGGCGTTCAAAGGCGCGCTTGGTCAGAGTGATTTTCTCTTCATCGTCTTCCGGCACGCCCTTCAGAATCTCTTCTTGCAGCGCATCCACCAGGTGATAGCTTTCCTTCTTGGGGTGCTTCTCGGTATTCAGAGCATCTTTCAAGCGCGCGCCGTAGGTCTTCTTGATCGAGTCGTAAATCGACTGGTCGAAGGGCAGCGGCTCGATGACGATCTTGGTCGGCTTGACCTGGGCATGCAGTTCTTTGATCGCCGCGACAATCCTCTTGATCTGTTCGTGGCCAAACTCCAGCGCTTCCGTCACTTTCTCTTCGGAAACCTCGAAGGCTCCCGATTCCACCATGACGATGCCCTTTTCCGTGCCGGCCACCACGATGTTCAGCTTGCTGACCTTCTGTTCCGCGACGGTTGGGTTGGCCACCAGGTTGCCATCCAGCAGGCCCACGCGCACCGCGGCGATGGGGTCGGTAAACGGCAAATCCGAGCAATAGGACGCCGCCGAAGCTGCGGTCACGGCGATGACGTCCGGATCGTTGGCGCTGTCCGCCGAGAGCACCATAGCAATAATCTGGGTTTCGTTGCGCAGCGAATCGGGAAACAACGGGCGCATGGGGCGGTCAATCAGGCGGGATACCAGAATTTCCTTTTCGGTGGGCCTTCCTTCTCGCTTGAAGAATCCTCCGGGAATCTTTCCTGCGGAATAAGTGTTCTCGCGATAGTCGACGGTGAGAGGCAAAAAGTCGCGGTCGCTGGCCTTGGGCGAGATGCACGCGGAAACCAGGACGACGGTGTCGCCATAGCGCGCGGTGACCGCGCCATTGGCTTGTTTCGCGATTTTGCCGGTCTCCAGGATCAGCGCGCGGCCTCCCACTTCGATGGATACCTGGTGTGGCGCAGGGGTGTGATTGTTCTCAGACATGTTCTCTTCTTCCTTTGGTCCTTCCTTGGGAAGGAACCATACAGGGCAATCTCTCGAAGAAAAAAGGAGGAATGCCGCGAAAGGGAACTGCTTCGCGAGCGCTTACACCTAGACCAACGCCACGCCGTCCGGGATAACAGACGACATTAGCTCACGTCCAACCTTACGGCCGGCACACAGACTCTCTGGGATATTTGTGCGTTCGTGAAGTTGCAAGTTGTATCGCAGACCACCTTGCGATTGGCTACTTGCGCAGGCTAAGGCGTTCAACAATCTGGTGATACCGATCCGGGTCCCGCCGGTTGAGATAGTCCAGCAAGCGCCGCCGCTTGTTTACCATCATGATGAGCCCCCGGCGCGATGCATGGTCTTTGACGTGACTCTTGAGGTGCGTCGTCAAATAGTTGATGCGTTCGCTCAGGAGTGCAATTTGCACTTCGGGCGATCCCGTATCTTTCACATGCGTCCGGAATTGTTCGATCAACATAACTTTGGCGTCGCTCAAGTGCCCCCCACCGTCGTCCCTTGAATTTTCCTCTTTTCTTCGACTCTTCAAAACTATCACATATTTGAATGGACTGTAAAGGGCGCTGAGCACGGAGCTGAGGCTGTGTGCACCAACGTGCGGTGCAATAGTGCGGACATGGGGCGCAGCCCTTCGCCGCTCAGGGTGAGCAGGGCTGCGCCCGGTAAAGGCGCTGGTGCGGGGGCTGAGGTCGCGGCAGCAGGGCTGCCGCTGGTTGTTGGGAGGTTGGGTGGGGTTGGGTGACCGGCGGGAGCAGGGCTCCTGCACTCCAAAGAGGGTACAGACGTTATTCGGTGCGGAGGGCCAGGATCTGGTTGTTGCGGACTTGGATTTCGACGCCGAGGGGAGGGCGAACGTCGCTGCCCTGCACGATGGCGCCACGGACCCAGACATTGCCGGGGAGGCTAGCCGTTTTTAAAGGATCATAGAGGGTGTGGCTGCAGGGATCACCAACGAGCGGGTGACTGGCGAGACGAAAGTCGTAATCGCTGTGAAGCACGTTGAGATCACGGACATATTCGAGTTGGCAGGTGCCGTACGCGGATTTGCGGGAGAAAGCCCAATAGCCACTGGCGAGATTAGCAGAGCCGGAAGGAAGGCGGATGATGGTGGCGGGGACATTATCACCGGTGGTCAAATCGTGAATGAAAAAGTTTGCGGAAGACCAGGGCTTCGAAAGATCGGAGACGGTAGCGATGACCGGATTGTTGCGGTCCGCATGAGGCAAAAGGGAATTGGGGTCGGGAGGAGCAGGGGGCACTTCGAGCTGAGGAGTGGGCTCAACGCGAGCCTGATGAACGGGCCGGTTATGCGAAAACCAGCGGATGGCGAAGAGCAGCACGAGTCCAAGAGCGACGACACCAACGATCAGAGGAAGCAGTGGATTCGACCGGCGGAGGCGAGGAGCCGTGGATCCTACGCCGGGGATCTGCGGCATATCGGCTTTAAAGCGAGAAGCTGAAGATTCATCCATAGGGGCGGATCCAGAGAACGAGCCTTCGGAAAGGGCAAGATGTCTTCCGGGAGAAGACACCGGAAAATCAGGGCACGGGCCCAGGCAGAATTGACTTCTCCCAAAAGAGAAAACCCAAACCTAACCAAACGAACCAACTTCTTGCATTGTACTGAGGGAGTGGCAGAATGAGCAAGTTCAGGGAGAGGGAGGTTTCCAGGAGGGAAAGATGGAGGGATATGGGGAGGAGGGCTACTGGGGAAAAAGGGGTGGTAGCGGGTAAGCAACTGTGGTTGGTAAAAAGGTTACAGTGCGAAGAGGAAGGCTTGTTTTTAAAGGGCAGAGCGGCCTAGTGTAGAAGTAAGACGTAGCTGAGGGAACTCCGCAGAAATGGCCGGCGATACCAGACAAGCGGCACGCGCGTTTGTTCACAGCTTGAACATTTTGTTGAAGTTTGCGCGGCTGTACGAATTTGGGCATGTGCGGACGGCGGCGCAGTTCGAAACCGC
>DATKPS010000163.1:0-21124 GCA_035524015.1 Candidatus Sulfotelmatobacter sp. | reverse complement strand
AGCAAGCTCTACCAATCCGCACAGGAGGCCGCCAATCGCGCGGATCGCTATGCCAAACGCGATCGCCGCGTGAAAAAGCGCCAGTATCGCCGCCTGTGGATTCAGCGTGTCGGCGCCGCCGCTCGCCAGAATGGTCTGACGTATGGCCAGCTCATTCACGGCCTCAAAGCCGCCGGCATTGCCGTGGACCGCAAAGTGCTAGCGGACATGGCGGTGAAGGACATGCCCGGCTTCGCTGCTCTCGCGGAAAAGGCGAAGGCCTTCGCCCCCAAGCCCAAGCCCAAACCGGCTGCGGCTTAGTCTGTAGCTCACGCCTTCAGGCGTGAGGTCTTTCGCTGGAAGGGGCGCCGTATCGCTAATGGTAGGCCCGAAGCGCTGCGCCCCATCTCGGCAAAATTGATCCCCTTCCGCGTCCGTCATTCCGAACGGAGTCTGCGGAGCGAGGAATCTCTCTCTTTCTTTCTTGCGTAGCTCGCCCTAAATCGCGCTCTACGTTGTATTCTGTTCTGACACACGTTCATGTCGACACCCGACTCTAAGCATTCGCAAACGCTCTCCACTCTCGGCGTCTCGACCGCCGATCAGGTCCAATCCCTGTTCGCCGATTTGCGCACGCGTTTCAATTCCGAAAGCGCAGCCGCCACCGACGAAAACTCCTGGAAGGCGCTGCGGGACGCCTGGCTGGCCCGCAAATCCGGCGTGCTGACGCTGGTCACCGATAATTGGCTGAAGCCCTCTCCGCCGGAACTCAAGCGGGTCGTGGGCGCGTCCCTCAACGAACTGCGCACTCACGTGGATGCGCAGATCGAAGCGCGTCGCGCCTCCATCGAAGCAGGAGCCGAAGCCGCCGCCAGCGCCAAAGACCGCATCGATCTTTCCTTGCCCGGCGTGCAGCGTCCCATCGGCTCGCACCATCTCATCCGCCAGGTTTTCCAGGAAATCGAAGACATTTTCTTCTCTATCGGCTTCTCCGTCGTCGAAGGTCCCGAAATTGAAACGCCCTACTACAATTTCGAAGCCCTTAACATTCCCGAGCATCATCCGGTCCGCGACGACATGGACACCTTCTATCTCGATTTGCCCAAGGGCGCTCCCGGTCCGCTGCTGCTGCGCACGCACACCTCGCCCGTGCAGATTCACACTATGGAGAAGCGCCAGCCGCCCGTGCGTGTCATGGTGCCCGGCAAGGTCTATCGTCGCGATAATCCGGACGCCACGCACTCTTTCATGTTCCATCAGATCGAGGGACTTGCCGTCGATTCGGACATCACCTTCTGCGATTTCACCGGCACCATCGATTACTTCGTCAAACAATTCTTCGGCGAAGGTGTAAAAACGCGCTTCCGCCCCAGCTATTTCCCGTTCACCGAGCCATCCGTGGAATTCGACGCCTCCTGCATTTTCTGTGGCGGCACCGGCACGGCAAAAACCGGCGCCACCTGTGGCAAGTGCAAAGGCGCGGGCTGGATTGAACTGTTCGGCGCGGGCATGGTCGATCCCGCCGTCTACGGCTTCGTCAACTATGATCCGAAAAAAGTGAGCGGCTTTGCCTTCGGCATCGGCATCGATCGTCTGGCCATGCTCAAGTACGGCATCGATGACATCCAGGTCTTTTTCCAGAACGACGTGCGCTTCCTTCGTCAATTCCCTTAGCGGAATTGGCAGTCCGTAATTAGCGGCAACGGGGGTCGGAGCTTTAGCTCCGACATAAAGGCCAAACAAAGCGGGCTTTAGCCCCTGAGGAAAAGGGGTTCTGTTTCGGATGGCTGTGTAACTGGGATGGAGTCGAGTTTTGGGTTTTACTGTTAACTGAGAACTGACAGCTGAAAACTGCTCATGTCTTTCGCCAACGCCAAACAGCGCTTCTCCGATCGCGTGACCGATTACGTTCGCTACCGCCCCGGCTATCCGCTTGCCCTCTACGACGTATTGGCAAGCGAATGCGGCTTGCGCCCCGAGCCCCCCATTGCCGACATTGGCTCCGGCACGGGCCTGCTCAGCAAACTCTTTCTGGATCGCGGCAACCCCGTCTTCGGTGTTGAGCCCAATCCCGAAATGCGCGCCGCTGGCGAAGAGTTTCTGCGCAACTATCCCAACTTCACCAGCGTCGATGGCTCCGCGGAAACCACGGCGCTTGCCAATGCTTCTGTTCATTTCGCCACAGCCGCGCAGGCCTTCCACTGGTTCGATCCGCAAGCGACGCGTCGCGAATTCCAGCGCATCCTGAAGCCTGGCGGGTTCGTCGTGGTAGTTTGGAACGATCGCGTCCTCTCCGAATCGGCCTTCGCGCGCCAATACGAAGACCTGCTTCGTCGCTTCAGCACCGATTACACCCGTGTGAGGGAAACCTATCCCGAGGCAGAAGCCATGCAGCAGTTCTTCGGTGCAAATCATCTTCGCCATCGCGAGCTTCCCAATTTTCAGGATTTCGATTTCCGAGGCCTGGCCGGGCGATTGCGCAGCAGTTCTTATGCGCCCAAAGAGGGTCATCCGAACTACGAACCGATGATGAGCCAGTTGCAGAACATTTTTGACGAGAACGAGGTAGACGGCCGCGTGCGCATGGTTTACACCACGCACCTCTACTTCGCACAATTGGAGCGCTGAGAATCGCCATGAAAGTGGGCTACAACTGGTTGAAAGAGTTTGTCGAAGTCACTGCCTCGCCCGAAGAGGTTGCCTCGCGTCTCGCTCTCGCCGGCACCAACATCGCTGGCATCGAACATGGCCCGCATGGCGCCGTCATCGATGCGGAAATCACCTCGAATCGTCCTGACTGCCTCGGCATGCTCGGCATCGCGCGCGAGATCGGCGCGATTTACCGTCTTGCGATCAAAAATGTCGCCCCAAGACCAACCGAAAGCGCTTCGGCGAAAGCCCGCGATGCCGTCAGCGTCAAGATCGAAGCTCCTGAGCTCTGCGGCCGCTTCACCGCGCGCGTGATTCGAGGCGTAAAGATTCAGCCTTCGCCTGCCTGGCTCAAAGACCGACTCGAAGCCGCCGGCCTCGCCAGCATCAACAATGTCGTCGACATCAGCAACTACGTAATGCTCGAAACAGGCCATCCTCTGCACACTTTCGACTACGACATGGTCCGCGATCACAGCATCGTGGTTCGTCGCGGCAAGTCCGAAAGAATTCGCACTCTCGACGCCGTCGAACGCGTGCTCGACGTCAGTATTCCCGTCGTCTCCGATGGCAATGGTTCTCGTCCCATCGGCATCGGCGGCATCATGGGTGGCGCCGAAACAGAAATTTCCTTCTCCACCAAAAATGTTCTGATCGAGTGCGCCTGGTTCGATCCCATCGCGGTGCGTCGCGCCGCCCGTTCTTTGAAACTCCATACCGAAGCCAGCACGCGTTTCGGTCGCGGTGCCGATCCCGAAATGGCGGAACTAGCTTCGCGCCGCGCCGCCGAGCTAATTCTGCAAGTGGCTGGCGGCGAACTTCTCGCCGGCGTGGTGGATGTATATCCGGTCAAGCGCGCACCGAAGAAAATCACGCTCACTCGCGCCGAGTTTCTCCGCATCATGGGCACCGATGTTCCCGATAAGGACGTGGAAGCCATTCTTTCCGCATTGGGTTTCGCCCCTGTGCGCGTCGATCACACTCCCGGCGCGGCCAATGCGTTGCTGGCCGCTTGGCAATGTACGCAACCTTCCTGGCGCGCTGACGTCGAGAGGGAAATCGATCTGATCGAAGAAGTCGCTCGCGTTTACGGCATGGACAAGTTTCTACCGCGTTTGCCCGCCGCTCGCGCGGGAGCCGATCGTCTGCCGCATCAGGAGGCGGAAACGCGATTGCGCGAACGCCTCATCGGCCTCGGCTATCACGAAATTCTCACCATTCCGCACGTGGCCGAGGAACGCAACGAGCTGTTTCGTCCCACCGACGCGGTTCCCGCTAAGCTCTCGAACCCCCTCAGCGAGGAAGCCGGGGTATTAAAATCCACCGGCGCCGTGACAATGGCCGCGGCGATCGAGTGGAATCTCAATCATGGCCAGCGCAACGTGCGTTTGTTCGAGATCGGCCAGCACTATCGTTTCGTCAACGGCAAGCCCGTGGAGTCGCGGGTCCTTACGATTGGCGCCACCGGTACCGCGCGCTCGCAAGGACTTTACGACTCGCCGCGCGAATACAATTTCGGCGACCTCAAAGGCGATCTCGACGCGATCGGCGAATTCTCCGGTGGCTTGCACTGGGAAAGCAACGGCCCCGAATGGCTCAATCCCGCCAAGCGCGGCACCATCTGCCTGGACAAAGAAGGGAATCCGCTGCTCGGCGTTGCCGGCCTGCTCACCAAGCGTGTTGCCGACAAACTGAAATTCCGCCAGGACGTTTACCTCGCGGAAATCGCGCTGGGGCCGCTCTACTGCATGTATTACGGTGTGAAGAACAATCGCCGTTATGAGCCGTTGCCACGTTTCCCGGGCGTAGAGCGCGACTTCTCGCTATTTCTCGCCGATGGCGTCACCTTCGCCGAAGTCCGCAAAACCATTGACGCCCTGCGAATTCCGGAAATTGCTTCCATCGAAGCGGCCGACTTGTTCCGCGGCAAAAATGTTCCGGCAGGAAAGTATTCGTTGCTGGTGCGCGTCACCTTCCAGAGCAACGAATCCACCTTCACCGATGCGCAGATCACCGATTTCACCGCCCGCATCGTAGCCGGCCTCGAGAAAAACTTGGGCGCTTCGTTGCGTTCCTAGTTCCCCAATTGGAGTGCGGGAGCCCAGCTCCCGCCGGTGCTCGACGGTAAGTGAGCCGCCCACCGATCAGCGGCAGCCCAGCTGCCGCCACCCATAAACTAATCTCCAGTTCGCCTTTCCGAGCGCAGCGAGGAATCTCTCTTAGATCGACCTGCAAGCAAAAACGAACCGGCCTTTCCTCACTCCGACTGCTTCAGCGCGCGTTCCACCAGCGTTAAGCAGCGTTCCGCCTGTTCTTTCAGCAGATCCTCGCGTTCCCCACGTTCTTTGCGTAAGCTGTGCAGCTCATCCGCAATGGCCATCGCCGCCAAAATTGCCACTTTTTGCGTATCCACCGTCGGCGTCATGTCCGCAATCGCGCGCATTTTTTCATCCACGTATTCGGCCAGCCTCTGCAGATAGCCTTCTTCGAGATCCGCCGAAATCGGATACATCTGGCCGAAGATTTGTACTTTCACATGCTTTGTCATGCTTCACCCGCTTACTGCGACCACGAAGTCGGATTGCGATCCCAGCGCTGCACCCGAAGCTTCTTGTTCAATTCCGCCGGCAGCGGCCCCGCAATGCTGGCGGCACAATTTGCTTCGACATTTTTGATTTTGCGCATCCCAGGAATGGTTGTGCTCACGTCCGGATTCGCCAGGATGAACCGTAGGGCCATCTCCGCCATGGTGCTGCCACGCGGAATCAAGGGCCGCAAGGCTTCCGCATGCGCCACGCTCGATTTCAGGTTTTCCGGTACGAAATAGGTATTGCGCCAATCCCCCGCAGGCCACGTGGAATCCACCGTCAGCGTCCCGGTCAGCGTGCCTTCGTCAAACGGCACACGCGCAATCACCGCCACATCGCGCAGGCGGCAAACCGGAAAAAGCGCGTCTTCCGGATTTTGGTCGAAAATGTTGTAAATCACTTGCACCGCCTCCGCGCACCCTTCCAACACCGCGCGCATCCCGTTCCACGGCTCCCAGCGGTTGATGCTCGGCCCAAACGCGCGAACCTTCCCGCTTTTTTTCATCTTCTCGATCGCGCGCGGCAACCGTTCGTCATTCAGCCAGCGATCTTCCCAGGTGTGAAACTGCATCAGGTCGATGGTGTCCACGCCCAGATTCCTCAAGCTCTTCTCGATGTATTCCTCCACATAATCCGGGGGAAAACAGTCCTCCAGCGTGAACGCGCGTGCGCTTGGCCAGCGCCGGTTCTTCGGCGGAATCTTCGTGGCCACATACAAATGCTTGTCCGGCCCGCCCAGCGAATCGTTCTTATGCTCCTTCAGGATGCTCCCTAAGATCTGCTCGCTTTTTCCGTCGCCGTATGCCCACGCCGTATCAAAAAAATTGCAGCCCAACTCCACCGCGCGGTGCAACGATTTCAGCGTCTCCGCTTCATCCGACCCGGTCCATCCCGCCAACCCCCACATGCCATACCCAATTTCGCTCACCTTCCAACCCGTCCGCCCAAACCGCCGATAGTTCATCGCCCATATCTCCTAGGAATGCCGAGCCATTGTACCTTGTAGCACAGGCTTCAGCCTGTGTCCTGACAGGCGAGCTACACGTAGCAGCGGCTTTACTCTGCCGTCGTTCTGGTAGTGAAGCCCTAGATTACAGCGAGGAAACGTTCCCGAGGTTGTTCAATTCACAGGTTATTTTTGCCGGGTGCGAAGGCTTTGCGACGCACTGACGTGCCCGGCCATTTCGTCCTGCGGCATCGCCGAACGCAACTTGAAACAGCGCGCAGTTTCATCCCAATAAATATTGTCCTTGTGCGCGTTCCAAGCCGCTTCCCACTGTTCCTGCACGAATTTTCGTCCCTTATGTTGCAGGAATTTACGCCAACAAGCTTCGCCTGGCTTCTTGCACTCCATTTGCAGCGCATCTAGTTCCGGCATGTCCGCCATTCGCAAATTGGAACTGGTGAACAGATCGAAAAGCAGGGAATTCGCGATATCGCCCGCGGCCGTGTATTTCCAAAGATCGTAGACCGAATGCTTGGTTTTACGCGTGTCGGTCAGTTCGGAAATAAGAACGGGGATCGCATCTTTGCCAAGCGCCAGAACTTGATCGACTACCTTTGAATCGCAATATTCCTTGTCCTGAAAACGTCCCATCGTCCGGCAGGATCCCTGCGTGGTCAGCTCGTCGAAGCGCCACAGGGGAATTTCCTGCGGGTCTGCCGGATTGGTCTGCGCGTGGACGAAGGAGCAACAGGAGCAGCACACCACGAAAAACAGCAGCAGGGCCGCACGGAAACGGGATCGCGCCTGGTCAAACATCGCGTGGAATCTACACGCCTGTTGTGCTTCTGGCAAGTAGCTTCCCCCGCATTCTATTGACGCGTTGCGGCAACCGTCTTCGCTTCGCTCAACTCCGGGCGATCCGCCCCGGCCGGACAATTTTCCGCAAGCTTGCCATAGAACGTTTGCGCTCCGGTGCTGTCGCCCATGCCTTGCGCGGCGCGGCCCGCCCCCAGCAAGGCGTCGAAGCGATTCGGCGCGTCCTTCAACACGATGGTGTATTCCGCCAATGCATCGGACGGCCGCTTCACTTCCAGCAGCATATCCGCCAGCATTTCGCGCGCCGGAATAATCACGCCGTCGCTGCCGTTTCTCTCTTCGTGTGTCGCGGCGGCACGCAGTTCATTCAGCGCCTCGTCTGTTTTTCCCTGCGCGTACGCCAGCCACGCCTCGGCCTCTCGCAAATCCGTGGGTTTTTCCGTGGAAACTTCGTAACCCTCCTTGCGAGCGCGGTCCTGGCGTGCTTGCACGCACTTGGCTAGCTGTTGCACCGCCGCTTCTGCCCCCGCCACGTCGCCGCTGCGCGCAGAGCCGATGGCACGCGCCCAATACGCGCTGTCTTGTTGGTCCTGCCGAATCGCGGGCACTTTCACGTTGGCGGCTTCCTTCCAACGATGCAGGTCCAGCGCAGTACGTGCCTCAAAACCCGCGCGATCCTGCGCCTTGGTCTCCTCGTCAGCGCCGATCACCTGATTGAGTTGCGCGATCACCTCGCGGGCCTTGGCTTCCTGCCCGGTTTGCAGATACGAATAGTTCAGGAAGTGCATCGCGTGCGTCTGGTAATGTGCTTCCGCGCGATGTTGTTCCGCCGCGCGCCGCGCCGCCGCCCACGACGCAATATTGGATTTGATGGAATCCTGCCACAGCCCGAGACGCACAAAAATGTGCGACGGCATGTGGATGGCATGCGCGGAATCGGGAGCAATTTCCGCATATCGGCGCGCGGCCGCTAATCCCTCGGGCGCAAGCTCCGGCCGATCGGCGGCATGAATCAAGTAATGGGCTACCCCCGGATGGTCGGGGTATTTTTCGAACAGCGGATTCAAAATCGCGATCGCCCTTTTGTCGTTGTTCAAACTGTCTACATCGTTTTCCGCAAGCACCACCAAAGCCAGCGCGCTAAACGCGCCGACTTCCACATCTTCGGGCATCTGCTGGCGCAACTTTTCCATTGCCGCCGAATAAGCCTTCATGCGTTCCACGTGGGTCAGCTTGGGATTGTCCTGATAGAACGCCGCCGCTGCGGCGAGGAAGCCCTGCTCTTTCGCTGTCGCCGGATGCAACTTTTCCGCCTGCGCAATCTCCTCGCGTCCTTCTTTCATCTGCTTCTCACTCGGAAAGATCCACAGTTGTTCCCACAGAGACATGGCGTTGCCCCAATGGGCCATGGCGCACTTTGCATCGGCGGCTTGGGCCTGCTCGAAGGTTTGGTGCGCCTCCATGTATTGGAAGGAATGCAGCAGCGCCAGCCCTTTGTCCAGCAGCACTTGCGCCTCAGCCGAGCAACTCGTCTGGAAATACACTTTGCCCAGGTGTGGCGTCGTGCCCGTCGGTGTTTGGGCCCTGGACACCGCAACCGAACCGAGAAGCACCAAAATCACCAGCGCTTGTGCCTTTCCCATTTCGCACCTCCCGAACAGCGTCGGCCATTCTACCCCGTTCCGCAGGCCAGCTAAACCTTTGGCATGCAACCAGCCCCGCGGTTGGACGCCGGGACGCACTCGGGGGATAATACGCTCTGGAGCGGTACTTCGAAGCAGGTGAGGACGCGAAAGCCGTTTGAACCGTAACGAATCTCTGGGGTGCTGCGGATAGTCAGCTTGTGTGCACGGCCTGTCCCGTCAGCGGGTCTCTCCCAGACTCGCGGGCGGGGCAGGAAAGCCTAATGGTTGGCTCGTGGTGCCCACCTATTTCAGAGGTTCACGGCCTAGCTTCCCACGGCCCAGCAGTCCGCTCCTTTATCGTTTCTCAGGCCCCGTTTTCACCATCTGCATTTCGTCCCGGTGCGGAACTGGCTGGGCAGCGGAGGACTGCTAACTCTTCATGCGCGTTTTGTTCATCGGAGACATCGTCGGCTCCCCAGGCCGGCAAATCGTTCGCGACCGCCTGCCGGATATCATCGAGCATCAACACATCGATTTGGTCATCGCCAACGCGGAAAATTCCGCCGCTGGCTTCGGCATTACCCCGCGCATTGCGGAGGAACTCCTGCAGCACGGCATCGACGTGCTCACCGGCGGAAATCATAGCTGGGATCGCAAAGAGATTTTCGAGTTTATCCCGCACGAGCCGCGCTTGCTGCGCCCCGCCAATTTCGCCGAGGGTAATCCGGGTTCCGGGCTGTACGTCGGTACCGCGAAAAATGGCGTGAAGTATGCTGCCCTGAACCTGCAGGGCCGCGTATTCCTTACTCCCAACGACGACCCTTTTAAGAAGGCCGATTGCGAACTCGCGAAGTTGCCCGCGGATGTGGCCTTAGTGTTCGTCGATATGCACGCCGAAACCACCAGCGAGAAGATTGGCTTGGGCTGGTATCTCGACGGTCGCGTCACCGCCGTGGTCGGCACCCATACCCACGTGACCACCGCCGACGAACGCGTGCTCCCCGAGGGCACCGCCTACATTACCGACGTGGGCATGACAGGCCCGCACGACGGCATCATCGGCATGGAACGCCAGCCCATCATCAAGAAATTCCTCGACGGTTTGCCGACCCGCTTTGAAGTGGCCACCGGCGACATCCAGATGAACGCTGTGCTCATCGAAACCGATGACGCCGGTCCCCGCAACCCCGCTGGCCGCCTCCGCGCCAAATCCATCGGCCGCCTCCGCCTTCGCCTAGACTAAACTCCGGAGTGCGGGTGCCCTGCTCCCGGCGATGCATCCAATTCATGTAAGGCACGAATCGATCAGCGGCAGCCCTGCTGGCGCCATTCCGGACTGAGTCTGCGCAGTGACGAATCTCTCTTCCCTTCACGCGCCGCGTCTTCCCTCAAGCAACCACCCCGTTTCTGGAGTAATCTGAATCGTCATGCGCAAAATCTCTGCTTGGCTCGCTTTCTCCGCGGCCCTTGTGCTTATCGCCAGTACGCTTTGGGCCGCTGGCGCGGCACAGTCGGAGGTCGAGGACGACTTGATGGCCTCGCGCCGCCTGTTCGGCGAGATTGGCCCGGGCCTGCGTGCGCTTCGCCGTGCGGCCAACGGAAACTACTACGTCCTGGCGTCACCTTCGCTTGGGGTCGCCATTTTCGACTCCAAGGGCCACCGCCTGAAGGTGTTTGGTGCTCCTCCGGAAGAAGCGGGCACGAACAAATCCGCACGCGCACTCATTGCGTTTGGCGAGGATTGCGACGTGGACGGCGCGGGAAATGTCTATGTCGCGGATACCGCCTACAACCAGGTGAACGAATTTGCGCCGGACGGCAAACCGCTTCGCTCGTTTCCCGCGAATGCCGTGCTTTCGTTGGCCGTGCTGCCGGAAGGCGAAGTGGCGGTCAGCACCCGAGAGCCATCGCACCACATCATTGTGTATGGACCCGATGGGAAGGTTGCGCGCGAGTTTGGCGACCTCGAGTCCATGTCTTCGCGTGCCGATATTAATCGCTATTTGAACCTCGGCCGCGTCGCCGCCGATCCTCAAGGCCATCTCTACTACGGATTTACGTACATGCCGGAACCGACGGTTCGCGAGTTCGAACGGCTCGGCGGTGCCATCCAGGATTTTGTCTTCACCGGGTTGGACGCCTTCCCCGAAGCCTCCGCCACCCGCAAGGCCATTGTCCGCTACGAGAACAGCTCCGAACCCTTGGCCTTTCACCCGATTCTTACTGCTTTTGGCGTAGATCCGGTGAGCGGCGACGTGTGGATGGGCCTGCATAACACCTTGCTGCACTTCGACAAAGACGGAATCCGCCGCTCCGAGTATCAGATCTACACACCAAAGGGCAGACCGCTCGAGGCCTCGGTCATTTTGGTCGAACCGGAGCGCCTTTTGATCGGGTCAGACCCGTTAGGCATTTACGAGTTTCATCGACCGGATCGAAAATACTAAAAATTTACCGAAGATTTCCTCAACTCCAATTGCACCATTTTAGTGCATTTCACTTGCAAACCGATTTTCTTCTCCGCAAATTGCTTTGTTTTTTCAACTTTTTTTCACCACTTGCACATTTTCAGTGCTTGTGGAAAAGTTGTGAATGGCGTGTGAACGTTAGTACTGGCCTTCGCACACTTTTCGCTTGCTCCGTTCGTGACAGTGCGCGAGAATCCATCCAGTTTGATTCACTGGTACGTGGTCCTGCAAATCTGAACGGGCTGCGCGGAACCACAGGGGCAAAAAACATTCGTTCCTGCGCGGATTAACGAACTCCAAAGCGTGATGCTTTAGGGCTGAAATTCTCTTTCCACAGCTTTTACACACCTGTGGAAATATATTGCTTTCTGACTTTTTACTGACGATGACTACTGCTACCCAAACGATTGCTTCTCTCAATGTCTGGGACAAGTTCCTGGAACTCATCAAGTCCAGAGTGAGCATCAACACCTACTCTACTTGGTTCCAGCCCACCCGGCTTAGCCGCCAGGAGGGGGATACGCTCTATATCCAGATTCCCAGTGCCGTCTTCCGTCAAGTGCTTACCCGCACTTACGGCGAGATCATCAAGGCGGTGTTCCATCAGATGGGCACCCCCAATACCAAGGTGCAGTATGTGTGCACCGAAGAAGAGCCTGTCCAGGCTGCCCCGGCCGCTTCCGCCGCCAAGCAGTCCAAGCTCGATTTCGAAAGTAGCGATCACCAGCTCAACAATCGCTATACCTTCGACACCTTCGTCGTCGGCAAGTCCAACGAGTTCGCTCATGCCGCTTCGCGCGCGGTCGCCGAGCAGCCTTCCAAGGCCTATAATCCGCTGTTCCTCTATGGCGGCGTGGGCATGGGCAAAACCCACCTGATGCACGCCATCGGGCACATGATCAAGAAGCGTAACCCGGCCATGCGCCTCAGTTACGTCAGCGCGGAAAAGTTCACCATCGAGGTGATCAATTCCCTCCGCTTCGATCGCATGATCAGCTTCCGCGACCGTTTCCACACCGTTGACGTGCTGCTTGTCGACGACATCCAGTTCATCGCCGGCAAGGAACGTACCCAGGAAGAGTTCTTCCACACCTTTAACGCCTTGTACGAGCAACAGAAGCAGATCGTGATTTCGTCAGATTGCCTTCCGAAAGACATCAACTCCATCGAAGAGCGGCTGCGTTCCCGTTTCGAGTGGGGCCTGATTGCCGATATTCAGCCCCCCGACCTCGAAACCAAGATCGCCATCCTCCAGAAAAAGGCGGAGAACGATCGTTTTCATCTGCCCGATGAAGTCGCCGAATACATCGCGCGCGCGATTAAATCCAACGTGCGC
This sequence comes from Candidatus Sulfotelmatobacter sp., assembly GCA_035524015.1. GTDB lineage: Bacteria > Acidobacteriota > Terriglobia > Acidiferrales > UBA7541 > Acidiferrum. Next base: position 8,717 of record DATKPS010000163.1, on the reverse strand, counting down.
GAACTCGAAGGCGCGCTGACCCGCTTGATGGCCTACGCCTCTCTCACCGGCACCACGATTTCCTTGGCCACTGCTCAGCAGGTGCTGCGCAATATCATTGCCTCGCAGGAAAAGCGCGTCACCATCGATTTGATCCAGAAGCGCGTCAGCGAGCATTTCAATCTTCGCGAGCAGGACCTCAAGATGCGCAGCAACACCCGCGCTATCGCCTTCCCGCGCCAGGTGGCCATGTACATCGTCAAGCAGCTCACCACCGCTTCGCTTCCGGAAATCGGCCGCCAGTTCGGCGGAAAGCATCACACCACGGTGCTGCACTCCATTAACAAGATTGAAGAGCTACGCCGCTCCGACAAGGAACTGAATCGCACTATCACTCGCCTGATGGATGCGCTGCAGTAAGTTGTAGCTTGATCGACGGTCTGACGGGCCCGCGCTTAATCGCGGGCCTTCATTTTTTGGAGTGCCGGAGCCCAGCTCCCGCCGGTGGCGTAACGTAATGCCTCACATAAACTGATCAGCGGCAGCCCTGTTTATCCTGAGCCGCGTTTTGGGAAGGGCTGCCCATTTCAGACTCCAAAATGTAGGGCCCGTCTTCTGCTCGCCCTGAGCTGTTTTTGCGAAGGGAGGCGGTCCGTTGGTTTTCGTTGCCTCTTGCAAAGTATCTACCGGATCACGAGAACGACTCCCCCACCAGCTCTTCACTCCTCTTCCAAAGTGCCACCGCGTTCTTCGGATCGAGCGCATACCCGCGCACTCCTTCGCTGATCGCGGTAATGTTCCCGTGGTCCGGCATGATCTGACCGACATGGCAGTTCTCGCAGTACTTCCCGCCAATCTCTTCGGCAGGAGCAACCACTCCAGCCCACACAGACGTGGCCGCCCCTTGCGGGACGGTTTTCCACTGAAACGGGCCCTTGCCCTCCGCGGCACGCTGTTGGTTGATCTGCTCAATCAGCTTTTCGATGCGGCCTGGATCGGCGTAGCGCCCGAGTTCGGTCTGAATCGCTCCCGGATGCACGGCGGCGGCCCGCACTCCACGTGCGCGGTGTCGCCGGTCGAATTCAACCGCGAACAGAATGTTCGCCGTCTTCGATCGGCCGTACGCCACAAACGGCTCATACTCCGTGTGTGCGAAATTCGGATCCTCCAAGTCGGCATTCGCATAGCGGTGACCCGCGGACGACAAATTGATCAGCCGCCCTCCTTTGCGGATCAGCGCCGCAATACGGTTGACCAAAACAAAGTGCCCCAAATGGTTGGTCCCAAACTGCATCTCGAAACCGTCGAGTGTCAGGCTAAACGGTGTGGCCATCACCCCCGCGTTGGCGATCACCACGTCAAACGGTTCGTCCTGGGCCACCAGCCTATCCGCGCACGCGCGCACACTCTTGAGATTGGCCAGGTCCAACTCAATCAACTCGAAGCTTCCGCCACCCGCCGCTGCATCCTTTACCACCTGTGCCGTCGCCGCCTTCGCCTTTTCCAAATCCCGCGCCGCGCCTACGACCTGTGCCCCGTGTGCCGCCAGCGCCCGCGCTGTCTCCACGCCCAGCCCGGCCGAAACTCCCGTCACCAGGAACCGCTTACCGCGCAGATTCACCCCGGACAAAACCTCTTCGCTGGTGGAAGTCGCTCCAAATGTTGTATCTATCATTCTTTTCCTCCTGGTCCGGCCACGTTTGGGTTTCCTGCTTGCCCGCCGCTCTTGACGAACCGGCCCAACTTCGATAAAACGGAGAGTGTCTCCGCAAGTTTTGATAATCGGAGCATGCCTCCGGTTACATTGTTTTTATGCCAGCAAAACGCCCAAAACCCGCCCGCAAGCCCCGTACGGACGCCCTGCAGAATCGCGAACGCCTCCTGGAAGTGGCCAAGCTGGCCTTCACTCGTTCCGGTGCTAACACCAGTCTGGACGAAATTGCCAAGCAGGCCGGCGTGGGACCGGGCACTCTGTATCGCCACTTTCCTACGCGCGAGGCCCTGCTTGAGGCCGTCTACCACACCGAAGTGGCCGAGCTGGCCGCAGCGCAACGCGAACTGTCTGCAAAATTACCGCCGGTCGAGGCCTTGCGTGCCTGGATGTTGCTCTTCGTGGATTACATCGCCGCCAAACACCTGATTGCCCCGGCACTGAACACCATCGTCGGCGGCCCCTCCAAGCTCTACGAATCTTCCCGCGCTCAAGTCAGTGGCGCCATCGAAACCCTGGTCCATCGCGCCATCAAGACTGGCGACATTCGCAGAGACCTCGACCCCTTCGACCTGCTACGGGCCCTGATCGGCGTCTCCAACGTGGCCTCCACTCCGGATTGGCAGCAGAGCGCCAAGAGGCTCGTGGACATCCTCATCACCGGTTCGCGGCCAATCAAGTAGCTTCACACGCCTCTAAACGCGTCTACCGCGGCTCGCTTGTTTTCAGTAAATAGGAAAAGGGGCGGACCAGGTCTTTCCGCCCCCTTTGTTTTCGGCGGACGCTGACGGAGGGCGCATCCGCACGTATTGCTTATGTTCCATAGCTTAAAGTATATCGTGACACGATACAAGATTTTTGTTTCTGTTGGTGTGTAAAGATTCAGCACGCACGTCCGGTAATTAGCGTGAAAAAATGGATCAGGAGCTTCGCGCGTGCGTGCGCTTCGCCAGCAACGCCATGCGCTCCTCGTGATTCAGCGGCTCCCACGGCACTAACTTGTCCGCGAGCACGTCCATTCGCCCCAGTAGCGTCAACTCCCGGAACAACCCGAAAAAGTCCAAATCCCGAAACACCAATGACCCCGCCTCTTTCATGCGCCCGCGCAGCCGCTCGAAGTGCTCTGGCATTTCCGTCCAATGCAGCCCGGAACGGTGGTGATGGCACAGGTGGTATCCCTCGTTCATGAAATTCACTTCATCCATCACCGTCACCGTATTCCCAAAATAATCCTCGGGATGCTCCGGGTCGCCAAACGCGTGTTGCACCCAGGCGGTGATGGCGTTGATGAAATTCATGCACAACATGGGAACCAGCACAAAGAAAATCCCGACCCGCCAGCTGTACACGAAAACCGCCACGAAATAAGCGTAATAGCTGAGCATGCCCCACAGCATGCGCTTGCGATTCTTTTCTTCGCCGTGCGCGCGGAAGTACAAGTACGGAGCCACGCCCAACACGGTCCAAATGTTGTCTGATAGATACGCGAAGAAATCCAGCCGGTTGGTGCGGTCGTACCCCATGGTATTGCGGGTGTCCTCGAAGCCGGCGTTCTCGCGATGGTGCAGGCAAACATGCGCGGTGCGGCCCAGTTCCGGAATATTTCCATAGAAATAGCCAAGAAAAAATTCCAAATAGCGCCCGAAAAGCCGGTCGTAGCTTCCCGAAAAATAGCCTTGCTTCCGGTGCGCTTCCAAATGGCTGGCGCTGAACATCCGGATAAATCGCTGGAACTTGAGCCCGTACAGCGCGAAATAGAACCCGATAACCAGCATCAGCCGCGGTCTGCCAAGAACGAGCTGGATCACAAACAGGGGAACCACCGTAAGCGTCAGCGACACCATCAGCCGTAACGCGGGCGCATCGCGCGGGTCGCGCAAAACCTTCGCCCCTATTCCCGCGATCAGCCGGTCATACGACCCCGAAAGAAAATCACACCCACGCCGTAACGGTGTAACTCCCCCCAACAAGCGCGCGGCACCGTAGCCGCCAAAAGAAAGCGCGGCCACGGGCAACGCCGCCAGCGTGCTGGCCATCCCCATCAACACCGCAAAGGTTTGGTAGACGAACAGGAGTCTGGGCTTGGCGCCAAAACTCATCGTCAGCGACGACACACCGATTTCGGGTTGGTAAGTCTCCATTGCAACACCGCGTTGCCACGGCTGAATAGCGCACCGAGCCGCCATCTTAGGCCGGGCCGGCAAAGCGGGTCAACAAGTACTATCGCCAAGGAGTGCGGGAGCCCAGCTCCCGCCGGCCCAAAACATCAACCCGACCGATCACGATCGGCGGCAGCCCTGCTGCCGCTTGCACAATGCAGCCCACGCCTCCACATACCTGATCCGAGCAGCAGCGCTCTTCGTAGGGTAGGACAGAGTAGGGTGTAGGGTAGGGCAGGACAGGGCACAAAGCTCCCGCTCCCGATGCCCGCAGAATACCGATTCCCGACCCGCAACGTGTTCTCGCAACAAGCCAAGTCCTACGCTTTACCCCTTCCGCGCCGCCGAAAAAATCTCCACCAATCGCTCGGCGATCAGCTTGTCCTCGCCATCCTTCAACTGCCACACCGCAAAGCCGAAAGTGTTCGGGTCGCGCGGTGGCCGGTGCTGCGCGGGTTTTTCGTTGGTCTGCGCATCGGGATCGCGTCCTCGCATGCCGCTGACGCCCGCGCCCATGCTGCCAATGCCGATGGGGCGCGTGTCCGCCAGTTGCTGCATCACTTCCTGCCCCGAAATATTCACCTTGCTGCGATCAATCTGCCAGCTGTAGTGCGGGGTCACGTTCCCCAACGCCTGCGGATTGAACTGCCGCGGCAGCGCGGTCACCCCAAATTTCCCGATCGCGTCGCTGATCACTTTCGCTCGCTCGTCGTACATCTTCAAGGTCGCGTCGTAATTCTGATTTACGAACAGTTCCAGCGCCTTCAGAAGAGCAAACACAGTCTCCTTGCCCACCTTGCAGCACCGCCCAATGCGATCCTCTTGCGGACTCATGTTCAGCAGCGCGTACCGGATCAGCTCTTCCTTCCCAATCAGCAGGCCAGACGCTTGCGGCCCGCAAATATCTTTTCCGCCGCTGAAGGTCACCAGGTCGAAGCCCATCGCCGCATACTCCCACAAGCGCTCCACCGGAGGCACGTCCGCAGCGGCATCGTTGAACGTATACAGGTTGTGCGCTTTGGCGATTTCGATCGTTTCCGGTCCGCTGACCTTGCCCTTGTCCGAAAGAATATTCGTGAAGTGAATCGCCACCGTCTTGGGATTGATCGCGGCAATCATCTCCTCGCGCGTTTCCACTTCTACCAACTTGGCTCCGGTCTGCCGGATCTGGTGGTCGAACGGATAGCGGTGGCTTTTCTGAATGATCACTTCGTTTCGCGGAAAATTGCTGACGTCCGGTATGACCCGCATGCGCGGCTCCAGGTCTTCCGTCATCATTCCCGCATAGCCCACCACCAGCGCGGCCGCTGCCCCTCCGGTGACCAGCCCCGTGTATCCCGCCGGGGATTTGCAAAGCTTGGCGATGAACTTGCCCGCGGCAATCTCCAGCTCATCGATCAGCACGAAATGCTGGTTACCCTGCCGCGTCAACTCCATCACTTCCGGTTTCATCACCGAGCCGCCAATCACCGTGATCGTCCCGTTGATGTTCACCAGTGGCGTCACACCCAACTCGGCGTACACATCGCCCGTCGAACCCAGCCCGCTCGTGATTGGCACAATGGGACTGCCATCCACCGATGGCATCGCCGGCTTGTGCTTCTTCCCGAACATCGCCGCGGCCTTAGACTCCGGCGGCGCGAGCAATCCCCCGGTGATGCTCCCCAGCGCCGCAAGAAACGCTCTACGGCTCCAACCCAACTTCCAATTCATGCGCGATTCCTTTCCGAATCTCTCAGCGAAGCAACAATCACGCCGCAGCAGCCGCCGGGCCCAACACCGCCGCGCTGCCCACAATTTCAATCAGCGAATCACCGGGAATCCATTCCACGGCCATACACGCGCGCGACGGCGCTTTCCCCGGCGAAAAATACGTGCCGTAAATTTTATTCAGCGCGTCGTACTGCGCCTTGTGCGCCTCGAATCGTGCCTTGCCCGCAGGCATTGGAACGCCATCGGCGAGTGGCAGGCAAAGGAACACCTGCAAATGGATGATGCTGTCCATCGAGCAGCCGGCCCGCTCCACGGACTTCTTCAGCGCATCCATGGTTCGCGTGACATGTTTCTCGAACGGGTCGGTCACCGTTACATGATCCTCTTTGGGGTAGCCATCGTTGGATCCGGTTCCGGAGAAGTAGTAAATGCCGTCACGAATGTGGTTGCTCCCGCGGCGTGGCGGCTCGGCATTAGGAGTCGCTGGTCCCGGCGACGTTTGCGGTGAGGGTTGCTGGGCCAAGAGTTGTGTACCGCCGCCAAAAAACGCCGCAAGCGTGGCCATCTTCGCGAAAAAACTTCTTCTGTTCTCGTTTTTCATGATTCCCTCTCAGTGGACCGCTAACGCACTACCAGCCTCACAAGGCCAATCATAACGCAACGACCGCCTCGGCTTTGTAGCCGACGCCTTCTGCTTATGCTGAGCTGTTTTTGCGAAGGGAGCCCGTCCGCTCCTTTTTCCGTGTCGCGTTGGTGAACCGCGGTCACCAATGAAATTTGATTCCGGGGCCGAGGATCGCGATGAAGAAGATGGACGCGAGGAAGGCCGCAGCAATCCACGCCAGACTGCGAGAAATAGGGCCGGTGGCAGAGGCACGCTCCTGACCGAAACGGGCGAATAAGGTGGGCATCCAAAGCAGGCCCACTGGCGCGGCAAAACCAGCGAGGGCACCGGAGTTGAAAATTTCCTTCCAGCCGTAAGGATCGAGGGCGGCGCCGGCGCAGGCGATGAGGCCGCCGGAGATATACGAAAGCAGGATGAGGCGGCGTAGGCGGAAGCGCGAGCCGGGGTCGTCTTTCGAGAGGATCCAATGCCAGTCGGAGGCGACTAAGCGTATGGAGAGCCGGTACAGAAAGACACCTGCGACCACGAATAGGGAGCGCCACAGCCACAGAGGAGACGCTTCGCGGATGAGCGCGAACCAATCTCCGCGAGCGACGACTCCGCAGAACATAAGATAACCAAACGCCCAAAAAAGGCTGTAGGCCATCAGCAAACACAGAAATAAGCGGAGACGCAGGGCGGAACCCCTCACGAGCCGCTGCGCCAGACACGGCAAAACCGCAAAAAGGAGATTGCCAGCGGGACCGCCGAGATCGAAGACGTCGGCGTGATGACCAGACAACCAAAGGGCAGGGATGATGCGCGTTGTGGTGAAAATGCCGGAGGTGCCGCCGCCTAGGAAATACCCAATGCCGTGACCCAGGGTTTCATGTGCCATATCCGCGACGATGAAAGCGAGAACGCCAATAGCCACAATGGTGGTGCGGTCGTCCGGGGAAGCAGGAGAAACAGGACTGTCGCGAGTAGGCATCCGGAGTAGGTGGTCGACCGCGCCATATTATGGCTTTGCGCGCATGCCGAACGCAATTCCATTTAGATGGGACGCAAATCCCCAGGGATTGTCGGGTGTTAGAATGATGACCGCAGGAAAAGTTCGGGAGCGTTCATGGCAGAGAAAACTTGTCCGAAATGCGCCGATGCTCCAGCAATGAAAGCCTCGGCGGTAGTGGGAATGATTCCGGCGAAAGACGCGCACGCTTTGTCCACCAGGGTCATCAACGAGGCGTGTGGACCAGCCGTGCGGGCGTATGAATGCCCGAACTGCCACTTTGTGGAGTTATATCGAGAGCCCTGAGCGCGACGCCGCGAATTTCCGTTTAGGCCCCGAGTTTCTTCAGGCACTTATCGCAGTCGCCTTCCATCTTCTTGACGCGGCTCTCCAATTCTTTGTCGGGTTTAGCGGCTAGGAGTTTCTCCGCGATATCGAGATTGCCGCGAACGACCTGATTGACGGTGCGGAATTTGTCGGGTTCGTTGATGCCGCGGGTATCGAACATGGCGCCGATGTTCAGGAAGCTGTCGCTAAAAGCCACGAGATATACGCGGGAATCGACATCCACTTTTCCTGCGTCGAAGAGTTCGCGTCCCTTGTTGAGGTCCTGGTTTACTCCGGCGAGAGCGGCAAGAATAGTAGCGAAGGCATTGCGGTCCATCTGCAGCTCGGTGTTCGCGCGCTCATTGTCTGAGATCAAAATGCCGCTCTTGATTTTGGCCAAGCCGGGATCCACGCCGCCGGTGAAACCGGGATAGGTAATCTGAATGGCGATGGGATTCGGGCCCAGCTTGCCGCGCTGATCCAGTTCGGCCTGCATAGCGTCCATCAAGTAGTTGCGGGCGGCATTGTTGTAGTCGGAGCGCTCGTTATAGAAGGCACCGGTTTGCGCCTGCGCGGGCGGCTGCTTGGCGCCGAGGTGATAAGCCTCGGCGATCTGCTGATCGGCGTCTGCCAGAGCGGTGAGAAGGGCAACGCGGAGGAGCGAGGCTTGCTGGCGGACGGTGTCATCCGAAGTGGTTTTAATGGTCGCGTCGAGATTTTCCAGGGCAGCTTTGTAATCCGAAGCCTGGAGATTGTTTTTCGCGTCGGCGAAGTGGCGAGCACTGGGAGGCGTGGGAGGGGCCGAAGAGCACGCGAAAAGCAGAATCGAAAGAGCAGAGAGCACGAAGAGCAAAGAGCGGCTCGGCATGTGGTTACTCCTGTCTGAAGATGGGGGGACGTCAGGTTGGAGCGCACCCAATAGCGCATGGTAGGTCCGGGAGAAAAGGGCCGTCAATGGCAGCGGTCACAATGGCACAGGCTGAAAAGTTGCAGTGGCACAGGCACTCCTGCCTGTGCTGAAAGTGTTTTGAATCAGCAGCCCAGAGCACAGCCAAGAGTGGCTGTGCCACAAGAGGGTACGGACCGGGGACATGGTTGACAGATTGAACCGGGGACGTTCCTGACACTGCAGGGAGTTGGTAGGGCGTGTACAAAGAGACATGCCCTGGAAAGCGAGCAGTGTCGTGGAAGAGCGAATGCGGTTTGTGTTGGAGT
>DATKPS010000162.1:0-18903 GCA_035524015.1 Candidatus Sulfotelmatobacter sp. | reverse complement strand
GACTTTATTATTTTGAGCGGCGAACCGTTCAGTGTTTATACCCACGTGCTGCAAACCTGGATCGAAGGGCAGAAAGTGTTTGACCGCAGCGACCCGCGTGACCTGCGTTACGCGACCGGCGGATTTTTCGAAGCGGCGCATTATCCTTCGTTGGCGGAAGGAGGCAAGTGATGCGCGTACTGCGACTGGCGCTGTGTTTCTTGGCGATGGCGATTTGCGCGCTTCCGGTGTGCGCGCAAAAAATCGCGATCATCGCGGACCATGTATACACCATGGAGAGCGGCGCACAAGGCGGCCCGGGAATGGTGCTGATCAATAACGGGAAAATCGAAGCGGTGCATGCAGGAGCGACCGCAAAAGCACCCACGGGATATGAAGTTTATCGTGCAGCTTACGTCACGCCGGGTCTGATCGATACCGACACGACCGCCGGGATTTCCGGGGCTTACAACATTCCGCACGATCAAGACGAGGACGAAGCGACGGATCCGAATACCGCGGACGTGCGCTCGCTGGACAGCTTCAATCCCAACGAAATTCTGGTGAGTTACATCAATCAATACGGGGTGACCACGATCCAATCCGCACCTGGCCCCAAAAATCCCATTGCCGGGCGCGCGGGGATCTTCAAGACGCGGGGGCCGCAATCGCCGGCCGCCACGGCCGATCAACTGGCGATGCGGGCCGAATCGGCGATGATTTTTAACCTTGGTGATATTCCAAAATCGACCTACGGGAGCGCACACAAGGCTCCCATGACGCGCATGAAGACGGCGGAGATTATTCGGCACGCGCTGTCAGACGCGCAGGCGTACCAGCAAAAGTGGGACACGTGGAAGAAGGAAGGCTCCGATGCGTCGAAGCAGCCAAGCCGCGATGTGCGCCTGGATGCGCTGCTGCCGGTGGTGAACGGCACGATGCCGGCGGTGTTTACGGCGCAGCGGGCCGACGACATTATCACGGCGATGCGCATTGCCAACGAATTTCACCTGAAGTACATGCTGGCGTCGGTCACGGAAGGTTATCTGGTACGCGATCAGATTAAAAACGCGGGTGTGCCGTGCCTGGTTGGGCCGATCATGCAACGGCTGGAATCACCGCAAACGGCCAACGCCACGTATGAGATTGCCGCGTTGCTGGAGCAAGCGGGAATACCGATTGCGCTGATGAGCGGGTATGAAGCTTACGTACCGAAGAACCGGGTACTGCTGTTTGAAGGCGGAATCGCCGCAGCGAATGGACTGGGGATGGAGAAAACGCTGCGAGCCATCACCATCGATGCGGCCAAAATTCTGGGGATTCAAGACCGCGTGGGGTCCTTGGCACCGGGCAAAGATGGCGATGTGGCGCTGTTCGACGGCGACCCCTTCGAGTACACAAGCCATGTTCTGGGCGTGTTCGTGAACGGGCAGCTGAGCTATCAGAGAAAATAATGGCTGTATGGGAGGCGAGTCCCAAAATTCCCCGACTGGGCTACACAATCAACCGGAGATGCACTGCACCGGGTGCTTTGTATGCTCTGGGTCGAGGAAAACAAATGCTGCGTATCCTGCTGATTGTCTTCTTATTCCTGCTGTTACTCGGAGCGCTGCCCACGTGGCCGTACAGCACCGCTTGGGGCTATTATCCGAGCGGTGGGCTGGGGCTGGTTTTGCTGATCGTGATCATCCTGGTACTTGCGGGAAAGCTCTGAGCGAACCGGGTTTCTTGAGCCGGGTGACCTCTGGCTTGCTGACACTGCCCTTCCATCACTGACCTGGACAAGGCGCGCACTTATGCTTAGGCGGCAGAAGTGTAGCCATGAACACACAAACCATCGCCCACTACCGGCTTCTGGGGAAGCTGGGTGTCGGGGGGATGGGCGAAGTTTACGAGGCGGAAGACGTGCGCCTGGGGCGGCGCGCTGCGCTCAAATTTCTGCCGGACACGGTGGCGAATGACGCGCGCGCCCGCGAACGATTCGAGCGGGAGGCCCGCGCGGCATCCTCGCTTGATCATCCGAATATTTGCACCATCTACGAGATTGGCGACTATGAAGGGCGCATGTATTTGGCGATGCAGTATCTGGAGGGCAAGGACCTTCGCGAGCGAATCGGGAGTCACGCCCTGGCGGTAGACACGATTTTGGAGCTGGGCACACAAATTGCAGACGCGCTCGAGGCGGCGCACTCCCAGGGCATCATTCATCGCGATATCAAGCCTTCGAACATATTCGTAACGTCGCGGGGCCAGGTGAAGCTGCTCGATTTCGGGCTGGCGAAAATCAACGGTCCGCGCTTCGTGGTGGCGGGAAGCGACACCACCACTTTTTCCCAGAGCGAGCTGAGCAGTCCTGACGATGTGATGGGCACTCTGGCGTATATGTCCCCAGAGCAGGCGTTAGGGAAAGAGTTGGATTCTCGTTCGGACCTGTTTTCATTCGGAGCAGTGTTATATGAGATGGCCACCGGGGTTGCGCCTTTTTCGGGAACTTCGACGGCGGCGATCTTCGACTCGATTCTGAACAAAGAGCCGACACCGCCTATTCGTTTGAATCCCGCGATTCCCGAGGAACTCGATCACATCATTCGCAAGGCGCTGGAAAAGGACCGCGAAATCCGTTCGCAGAGCGCGGCAGAGATTCGCGCGGACCTTAAACGGCTGAAGCGCGACAGCAGCTCCGCGAAAATCGAACAGCCCGGCGTGCCGGGGCGCAGTTCCGCAAGGATTTGGGCTGGTATGGCAGCAGTGCTGGCGGTGCTGGCCGCGGTGACGGTTCTGGGATGGTACCTGTTTCCATTGCCGCCGCCGAAGGTCACCGGGGCGGTGCAACTCAGTTCTGATGGGTTGGGGAAGATCGGTCTAGTTACCGATGGCGCGCGCGTGTACTTCAGCGAGTTTTCGGAAGGGCACATGGTGCTCTCGCAGATCTCGACGAACGGCGGCGAGACTTCGCGGATAGCGACGCCGTTCGTCAATGCGCAATTAGACGACATTTCCGCGGACCACTCGGAACTGCTGGTCAGCGCGGTGGAAGGCAGTTCGCCGTCGGCCACGATATGGGCGGTGCCGGTGCCTTCCGGCTCACCGCGACGGCTGGGCGACGCGGATAGCTTCAGCCCGGCATGGTCACCGGACATGAAGAAATTGGTGTATGGCCGGGGGCCCGAACTCTATGTGGCGAATGGCGATGGCACGAATTCGCGACGGATTGCGTCATTAGAAGGGAAGGTGTTTGGCGCGCGTTTCTCTCCAGATAGCACGGTGATTCGGTTCACGCTGGAAAATCCGAACCGGGTCTCGTTTGCCTTGTGGGAAATTGATGTGGATGGCAAGCATCTGCATCCGGTGTTTCCGGGTTGGCGAAATCCGCCGGCGGAGTGCTGTGGTCACTGGTCGGCCGACGGCCGGTATTTTTTCTTTATCAGTGAAACGGTGAACGCGGTGGATATTTACGCGCAGCCGTATCGCACGGGTAGCCTACGCCGAACCTCTTCGGCGCCGGTGCAGCTGACCACTGGCCCACTGTCGTACTTTTGGATTGCGCCGTCGACGGACGGGAAAAAATTGTTCACGCAAGCGACGCAACCGCGCGTGCAGTTGGTACGTTATGACGCCAAGTCGCGGCTGTTTGTGCCGTTTCTCTCGGGCATTTCCGCGACCGACTTGGCTTTCTCGCGCGATGGACAATGGGTCGCGTATGTCACCGTGCCGGAAGGCACGCTATGGCGGAGCCGTGTCGATGGCAGAGACCGCTTGCAGCTTTCTTATCCGCCAACGCGTGCCGTCCTGCCGGTGTGGTCACCCGACGGCACGCGCCTGGCGTATGAAAGTTTCCAGTTAGGGCAGGGGTGGGAGGCGCTTTCCGTGTCTGCGCAAGGCGGCCTTTCCCAGGAACTGCTGCCCAATGACGGGGCTGGCGTGGATTTCAATTGGTCGGTGGATGGAAGCAGTCTGATTTTTTCAACCGGACCGAACTATCCACCAAACAATATTCGCGTTATGGATTTGAAGACGCACGAGGTTGCAATCCTGCCCGGGTCGGACGGGCTGTTCAGCCCACGTTGTTCACCCGACGGACGCTACCTGGCAGCACTCTCGGTGAATTCCAGCACTTTGTATTTGTACGAGTTTCGCTCGCAGAAATGGAGCAAGTGGCTGGTGGAAAGCGGGAACATTTCATTCCCGACGTGGTCGCGCGACAGTCAGTACATTTATTTCGATAACTTTTTGACCGATCATCCGGCCGCCCGCCGAGTCAAGCTTGGCGAGACAAAGTCGGAAGAGCTCTTCAGCTTGGCGCAGTTGCACCGGCATTCTGGTACACCGTCGGGCACGTGGGGTGGCCTGGCTCCTGATGATTCACGGTTGTACGCGCAAGATCTCAGTGTTCAGGAAATTTATGCCCTCGAATTGCGATTGCCATAAAACCGCTGCCAGACCAACAGGCTAGACGTGCGCGCGCACACCCGCGAGGGCGTGGTAGACCACTAAGACAATAACTGCGCCGATGACCGCGACCAGGATGCTGTAGAGATTGAGTCCGGTGACGCCGACGTGGCCAAAGGTGTTGAAGAGCCAGCCGCCGACCACTGCTCCAACGATTCCTAGCACGATATCAAGGAGCACGCCTTCTCCAGCTTTGTTGACGATTTTGCTGGCAATGAAACCAGCGATCAGCCCCAGAACGATCCAAGCCAAAATGGACATAGAGGACCTCCGTATGCGAACTCTGCGGAGACATTGTGGAGGCGCGCAGAGGCTGCGGCTATAGAGGAAAAACCTGGAAGGGCCTTAGTACCTGCTGGGTTTGGGGTGGTCGGAGAGAGGAGAAATCCCTCAGCCTGAGGTTGCGGAAGACCGCACCCTGGGGGTTGGAATGACAAATGTTTTGGTATCGGGATGGCGACGTTGGTGAGTAAACGGTTCTTTTGGGTGGTGTCGGATGACAACGGCTTGGTCAAGGCCGTGTTGTGGCCTGCGAGCGTGAGTCAGCTGGCTTTTATGGGTTGTCCGTTGGACTGCATCTGGCCGAGTAGACCAATGGCGTGGTCCTGAACGGGCTTAGGCAGGCGAGCATAATCCAGACCTTCGGAAAGGTCCTGGCCGCCGGTGACGATGTATTGGGTGAAGTCACGGATGGCCTGGCGTTCGACGGCATCGGTGCCATCCTTGGCGATCAAGAAAAAGCTAATGCCGGCGATGGGATAGGCTTCTTTGGCGGAGGCTGGAGGATCGACAATCGAGGCGCGGGCATCCTGAGCCAACTCGGAGTCGAAGGCGGCGACGGCAGCGGTGGTGCTGGCCGAACTGGGCGCGACGAAGACTCCGGCCCGGTTCTGAATGGAAGCCACGGGCAAATGCTGTGCCGCGGCGTAGTTCAACTCAGCGTAGCCGATGGTGCCCACGCTCTGCTTTACAAAATCGAGCACGCCGGTGCTGCCTTGTTGGGCGATGCCGACGGGCCAATTCACGGTGAGGCCATTGCCGATTTTCTTGGACCATTCCGGACTGACCTTGGTCAGGTAGGAAGTGAAGATGCTGGTGGTGCCGCTACCTTCCGCGCGATGGACGACGATGATCGCCGCATGCGGAAGCGCCACACCGGGGTTATCGCGGGCAATGGCCGGATCTTGCCAACTAATAATATTTCCGATGAAAATGCCTGCCAGAGTGGAAGCGCTGAAGCGCAAGGGCGCTTTCAATGCGGGCAAATTGTAAACGGCGCAAACCGCGCCGGCGGCAATGGGAACCTGTAGCACCGGGGCCATTTCTTTTAACTGCTCATCATTCAAGGGCATATCGCTAGCGGCAATTTCCAACTCGCTGTTCTTGAGCGCGGCGATGCCGGCGCCGCTGCCAACCGGGCGGTAATTCACAAGCACGGCGGGATGTGCTTGTTGGTAGGTCGAGATCCACTTCTGCATGATGGGATTGACGAAGGTGCTGCCCGCCGCACCAATAGCGGTTTTGACGGACGTGGAAACCGCGAAGTCTTTTTCCTTCACCGGCTCTTCGCCACCGTAATTGCATCCAGCAAGCAGCGCAGCACTTAGTAGGGCGGAACAGACAAGCATCACGGAACGGCGAGACATCATGGCAACCTCCAGCTGGGTTGAAGCGTGGGAAACAGGGAAAGATGCTACTGCAAGGGGTGAGCGTCAACATTAAGAGCGTGTTACAGGCTTGTGGCAGAGTATTGAACGTTTTCGGGCACGGGGAAAAGGGCCTCCGCCTGGAAGGGGAAGGGTGCCGCACCTACGGCGCTCGCGTATGGGGTGTCATGTTCTCAGCCCTCGGGCTGGGCTAACTTGGGGCGCCCCTCTGGCGCTGGGATTTTGGATTCACGCAGTGATGGGCTCCGTGTAAGGCCAAGATTCAAACGCGTAGGATTGGAGCGTCGGGGAACGAGGGCAAAGGCCTCACCCCTGAAAGGGGTGAGCTACAGGTGCTGGCCCCGCCGACGTGGGGAAAACGGGGGCGGGAGTGTTGCGGCCAGGGACAAAGGCAAAGGCGCTGCGCCCAGGGAAAAAAGCGAAGAGGTCGAGGCACGAGGTTGCCGGATGCGCACCTTAGACTGTTGTTGCCGCATCTGATTTGTTGTGGGAGGATTAGAGCATCTCTCAGGTTCGCTTCCGCTCGGCGATTAACCCACGACCTGGGCCCGGGTACCCCATGCGGAAAAATCTAAACCTCTATCTCATCAAACCGAGCCAGTATGATGACGACGGTTACGTAGTGCGTCATTGGCGCGGGGTATTGCCCAGCAACACGCTGGCGTGCCTTGCAGGACTTACCGAAGACCTGGTGCGGCGGAATTCCCTGGGCGACGCGTGGAACGTGAAGGTGCGGCTGTTCGACGAGACGGTCGACAAAATTCCGGTGAAACGCATCTGCCGATCACAATATTGGGGACTGGCGAAGACCATTGTTTGCCTGGTGGGCGTGCAGACAAATCAGTTCCCGCGCGCCTGCGACCTGGCGCACAGGTTTCGCAAAGCGGGGCTGACGGTTCTGATCGGGGGATTCCACGTCAGCGGTTACCTGGCGTTGCTTCCCGACATTCCGGCGGACATCCAACAACTGATGGACGAAGGCGTAACCGTGGTGAAGGGGGAAGTGGAAGAGACGTGGGGCGAGCTGCTGCTCGATGCAGTGAACAATCGCTTGAAGCCCATGTACGATTTTCTGAACAACAAGCCGGACTTGTATACCAAGCCTATTCCCGCGATTCGAAGGAAATATTTGAAGAAATTCATCGCACCCAATTTTGGGACGCTGGATTGCGGAAGAGGGTGTCCGTTCGAATGCACCTTCTGTACGATCATCAATGTGCAAGGACGCAAGATGCGCTTCCGGTCGGCGGAACACATCGCCGATGCGATCCGGCGGAATTATCACGAAAACGGCATCACGTTTTATTTTTTCACCGACGACAATTTTGCGCGCAATAAAAATTGGGAAGGCATCTTCGACGTGCTGATCAAGTTGCGCCAGGACGAAAAGATTCCGATCGAGTTCATGATGCAGGTCGACGTGCTCTCCTGGAAGATCAAGAACTTTGTGACAAAGGCGCGGCAGGCGGGGTGCATCAACGTATTTATCGGCATGGAGAGCGTTGACCCAGGGAATCTGGCAGCCGCGGGCAAGAAGCAGAATCAGGTGAACGAATACCGGCAGCTGATCCAGGCGTATCGCGATTCGGACATTTCTTCCCATGTCGGCTACATTCTGGGGTTTCCCTTCGACACGGTCGATTCTATCCGGCGGGATTTGAAATTCCTGATGAACGAAGTGCGGCCCGACCACGCGTCGTTTTTCATTCTTATGCCGCTGCCCGGCTCCATGGACCATTTGCAGATGATGCGGCGCGGGGAATGGATGGACCCGGATTTCAATTTGTACGATTCCCAGCACGAAGTGACGCACCATCCGTATTTAAAGGGTGGGTCGTGGAAGGAAACATATTTCGAGGCCTGGCGCACGTTCTACAGCATGGAAAACATGAAAGCGGTGTTGCAGCGCGGGTCAAGGTGCAATTACTGGAACAATTTCCTGCGTTTCCTGTGGTACAAAAACTCGATTCAGACGGAAGGGCGCCATCCGATGATGTGCGGCTATTTCCGGCTGAAAGGGCGTAAGGCGCGGCGTCCGGGCATGCCGGTTCTTTCGCCGTGGGCGTACTACACGACGCGAGTGAAGGAAATCCGGGATTATTTGCGGTCGATGCTGCGGTTGTTGGGAGAGATGGAGGAATTGTGGCTGCAGACGCGGCATCCTTCGGCGGCGGAGCAGCGGGTGGCCGAGGAGTTCGCGCGACTGCGCGAGAGGTACGATCAGTTCAAGCTGTCGGATTTGCAAGCAGCGTACGTGCGGGCCAAGGAGCATTTTCCGTCGCTGCGTGTGCCATCGAAAGTGCAGCTGTTTTGGGCCAAGTGGAACCCGCTGCTCTTTCACAACACAGTGTATACACGGGCGGACCTGCACGCTTTTTGGGGGCATGTGAGCGAGCGGTGGCGGAATCAGCACTGGTTCCGGATTCCGGTGCACAAGGTTCCGTTCAACCTGATGCGCGACGTGCAGTTGTCTATCCTGTTTCTGTTTCATGTGGCGCGGGAGTTGTAACCACTCACAATCAGGGAGCGCAGAGAAATTTCCGAGTGCGTTCGGAATGCGTGTTGTTTGTTTTGATGCCAGGCAGAAAGGTTGAGATCCTTCGTCGTCTTGCCTGCGGGAGCAGGCAAGAAACACTCCTCAGGATGACATGCGGCCATTTTGGGGCTGGGCGCGGAGGGCGTAATAGCGGGGCATACTGCGGAAAGGCGCGGGTCTAAAGACCCGCCGTCACGCAGATCCGTCGCTGTGATTAGGATGAGGTGAGTTTTCATCGTTGAGTTGTGCTTGAAGTGGCGTTTAAACCCGCACCCTTGAAAACCGATGGGTGCGGCACACAAAAGCTTAAACCCCAAGCGATGGTGCGGGACCGAGGTGGCGGCAGCAGGGCTGCCGCTGGTTGTTGGGAGGTTGGGTGTGGGTTGTGGCACCGGCGGGAGCAGGGCTCCCGCACTCCGTGGACCAGACGAACAATCATTGGCTGCTGATGTGGGGGTTCTGCGGTATCGTTAGCGTCATAGCGCCGCCGGCTGGTTCGCTTGCTGGCGCTTTGCGAAGCTATGCCTGCCAAAACCCGCTCGCGCCAAGTTACAGGAGAAACTGACAGTGCTCTGAGTGTGCGGCTACGGCGGAGGCTGCAGGAACAACGTTGGGCGCAGCCGGGCGAGCGCATTGGTGTGGCGGTTTCGGGGGGAGCTGATTCCGTCGCGCTGCTGATGCTGCTGCTGGAGTTGCGGGAAAAATTGGGCGTGGTGTTGTCGGTGGTGCATTTCAACCACCAGTTGCGCGGACGCGCTTCGGATGCCGACGAGAGATTCGTTGCGAAGCTGGCGGAGCGCCACGATTTGCCGTTCCTGGTCGAACGCGAGGACATTGCCCACAAGTCCAAACGCGAACGGGCCAATCTGGAGGACGCGGCGCGGCGGGCGCGCTATGCCTTCTTCGAGCGGCTCGCGCGCGAAAAACAAGTGGACAAAATTGCGGTAGCGCATACCGCGGACGATCAGGCGGAAACGGTGCTGGCGCATATCTTTCGTGGCACCGGGCTTGCGGGGCTCGCGGGCATTCATCCGGAAGTAGGCTGCGTATTTCGGCCACTACTGGGTTTCCGGCGTGGCGAGCTTCGCCCGTACCTTCGTGGCAGGCGTCAGAGGTGGCGGGAAGATGCGACCAATCGGGACACCAAACGAACGCGGGCGCGCATTCGTCTAAAGCTTGTGCCGCTGCTGGAAAAACAATTTCAGCCCGCGGTGGTGGAGCATTTGTGCCAGCTTGCGGAGCTTGCGCACGAGGACAATGGCTGGCTTGAAAGTTCGGCGGAGCTACGGCTGTTCCTGAACGCGAAAGAATCTGAAGGCGAGTGGCGCATAGGGTTGCGCGATCTTCTGGCCGGTCATGGCAAAGTCGAGCAACCCGAACAATTGGAGGGACTGTGGTCGCGGAGCGCACCGAAAGCCATTGGCAAGCGTCTGATTCGTCTTTTGGTCAAGCGAGTGAAGCCAAGTTCCGGTCAGCTCAGTTCAGTTCATGTGGAAGCGGTGCTGCGGCTAGCCGAGCAGGCGGATAGTGGCAAAACGTTGCCGCTGCCCGGAGGGGTGGAAGTGCGGCGCGAGCGGGATGCACTGATTTTTCGAGCAAGGGGGCAAGGACGGGGAGCCAGGGCGGGCTCGACCCCGAAGCCTTTTTCTCACAGCGTAGGACTAGGACCAGAATTGACGGAAGTGTCATTGTTGGAACAATCTCATTGCCTGTGCTTTAGGGTGATTGACTGGCCTCGCCAAGGGCGAGAAACTAGTACGGCAGGGGCGGTTTTAGACCGTGAGCGGATAGGTTCAGCCCTGGTGGTGCGATGTTGGCAGCCTGGGGACCAGATGAAGCCGGTGGGCCATCAGAAGCGCCACAAATTGTCGCGTTTGCTCAACGAGTTGGGCGTCAGCCGTTGGGCGAAGGAGACTTGGCCGGTAGTGGTTTGCGGTGGGGAAATTGTCTGGACGCGGGGATTGCCGGTAGCCGCGGAGTTTGCGGCTGGGGACACAACGCGGAAAGCAGTTGTAATTACAGAGGTTGCGCCCACATAGCACTTATGGCCAAAGCGAGCACACTCTCCGCCACACGGATTGCCAACCGGGTAAAGGCGCTGGGGCGGCAGATAACGCGCGATGCGCGGGGCCGTCGGCTGGATATCGTGGTGACCATGGACCGGTCATTTATGTTCGCTGCCGATTTGATTCGGGCGATTGATGCGCCAGTGGTGGTGCACTTCGTGCGCGAGGACATTCGGGATATTGATCTGGCAGGGCACCGGCGGCGCGAAGTGTTTTTCGCGAACCGGTCCACCACGACCGCGTCGGAAGAGCAGGCGGAGTTGAAAGGGCGGGACGTGGTACTGGTGGATTGCGTTCTGGATAGCGGAGTTACGCAGGATTTCCTGCTGCGGCGGCTGGGCGAAAACAAGCCCCGCTCGTTGCGTCTAGCGGTACTTTTGGACAAGACTTCGCGTCGCCGCGTGGCCTTGGAGCCAGATTACTTTGGCTTTCGAACCGCATCTAATCTATTGTGGTCTGGGTACGGGTTGGCAGCGGCCAACGGCACGGGGCGCAATAGCAGAAACTTGGTGGCCGGTTCTTCCGCAAACGGGGCAAGCAGATCCAAGGCGGTCAAGAAAAAAGGACGTTGAGCGCACAGGGGCGCTAAGAGTTTCGCGGTTGGCATTTGGGGGACTGTGGTTGGGTAAATTGAGAGGGTAATGTGAATTCCAGTTCTACGGCAAAAACAATTCTGTTCTGGATCTCCATCGTGTTTCTGGGGGTGATGCTCTGGAAGCTGGTATCCAGCAACGGGCAGACGGCGCGGGAAGATAATCCGAGTTACACCGAGTTCATGAGCAAGGTCGATAAGGGTGACGTGAAGGAAGTCACCATGTATCTCTCGCCGAACAGCTACGAGTTGCAGGGCGAATACTACAACCCAGCGAACCGCAAGTTCCACGTGACCATACCGAAGGAAAATGCGCCGGAGATCACCAAAGAGTTTCACGATAAGGCCGTGCAGCTGAACGTCAAAGAAGTACGGAGCGGGGATTGGGTGCTGATTCTGTTGAACGCGTTGCCGCTGCTGCTGTTGGCCGGTTTCGTGTTCTTCCTGATGCGGCAAATGCAAGCGGGGGGAAACAAGGCGCTGAGCTTTGGCAAGTCTCGAGCGCGGCTGCTTTCGGCACAACAGAAGAAAGCGACTTTCAAGGATGTGGCCGGCAGCGACGAGGCCAAAGAAGAGCTGCAGGAAATTATCGAGTTCCTGAAGGATCCGCAGAAATTCCAGAAATTAGGCGGGAGGATTCCGAAGGGCGTGCTGTTGGTTGGGCCTCCGGGAACGGGCAAGACTTTGTTGGCGCGGGCGATTGCTGGCGAAGCCAACGTGCCGTTCTTCTCTATTTCCGGTTCGGACTTCGTGGAGATGTTTGTGGGCGTAGGCGCGAGCCGGGTGCGTGACCTGTTCGAGCAGGGCAAGAAGAATGCGCCCTGCATCATCTTTATCGACGAGATCGACGCGGTGGGACGTCATCGTGGCGCAGGCTTGGGCGGAGGGCACGACGAACGCGAGCAGACCTTGAACGCACTGCTGGTGGAAATGGACGGCTTCGAGTCGAATGAAGGCGTCATCCTGATTGCCGCGACGAACCGTCCGGATGTGCTCGATCCGGCGCTGCTGCGGCCGGGGCGCTTCGATCGGCGGGTGGTGGTGGCGCGTCCGGATGTGAAGGGGCGCGAAGAAATTCTGCGGGTGCACACGCGCAAGGTTCCGCTGTGCGACGATGTGGATCTGTCGATCATCGCGCGTGGGACACCGGGCTTTTCCGGGGCCGATCTTGCCAACCTGGTGAACGAAGCAGCGCTGTGGGCAGCGCGGCAGAACCGCAAGTTCGTGACCATGGCGGACTTCGAGATGTCCAAGGACAAAGTGTTGATGGGCGTGGAACGCAAGAGCATGATTCTTTCCGACGAGGAAAAGAAGAACACCGCGTATCACGAAGCGGGTCACGCATTGATTGCGGCGATGACGCCGGGAGCCGATCCGGTGCACAAGGTCACCATTATTCCGCGAGGGATGGCCCTTGGGTTGACCATGCAGCTGCCGGAGGCGGATAAGCACACGTACACGAAGGAATATCTGGAAGGCATGCTGGCGGTGTTGATGGGCGGGCGCACCGCCGAAGAGATTTTCCTCGGGCACATCACTACCGGCGCCGGGAACGACATTGAACGCGCCACGGACATTGCCCGGAACATGGTATGCGAATGGGGCATGAGCCACCTGGGGCCGCTGGCGTACGGGAAAAAGGAAGAAGCGATCTTTCTTGGCCGCGAAATCGCGCAGCACCGCGACTTCAGCGAAGATACCGCGCTGCAGATCGACAAGGAAGTAAAGCGTATCGTGAGCGAGGCGTACGAGAAGGCGCAGAACATTGTGCAGTCGAATCGGGATACGCTGGAGCGCATCGCGCTGGCATTGTTGGAGCGCGAAGTGCTGGACGCCAACGAAGTGAAAATGCTGATGGAGGGCAAGACGCTGCCGGAAAAGCCGCGCACGCCTCCGCCACCACCGCCGCAGGGCGCTCCTACCACGGATCCTAAGGTGGTTCGTCCGGAGTTGCGGCCCGCGCCCGGGTTTACGCGAGGGGATTCGCCGGCGAAGGCGTGAAGGAAGTAGTCGGTAGTCGGTAGTCGGTAGTCGGTAGTCGGTAATCAGTTTTAGTAATCGGTAATCGGTTTTCAGTTTGTAGTTTTCTAGGAAGGGCGCGATCTCTCGCGCCTTTCTTTTTTTGTGCGGAGCCGGTTACGGGCCTTATTTGCTTGTGTGGCTAAGAATCGTGTGTTTCTTCGCGCAGAACTGGCGCACCCTACGGCGCTGGTGGTGGATGTGGCATGCTTCCCAGCCCTGACGGGATGGGCTGACTTTTGGCGTGCCTCCGGCACTAGGCCTGCTGGCGTATGGCTCCAGCCCCGGGCAAGACTGGAACTGGGTAGCGCAAACCGTGGAAGTGTTTTAATATCCGCCGCTATGGCGATACCGGAAAAACTGCGGGACGGCCGCACGGATTTAGTGTTTGAATATTTGGCTGAGGGGCATTCTCCAAATTCCGTCGATGAAGGCGGCGTCTCGCTGCTGCAGTGGTGCGCCTATTATGGCGACGTGAGCGCGATGAAGTTTCTGATGTCGAAGGGTGCGGCGCAGGAATCGCTGGGAGCCAATCTGGGTTTGGATGGTGCGGCGTTCCATGGACATTGGCGGTTGTGCCAGTTCCTGCTGGAACAGGGTGCCGACGCCAATCATGCGTCGCCGGACACCGGCGAAACTGCGCTGCACGCGGCGCTGTGCACCACGCAACGCCTAGCGCACAATTTGGTGCTGCGAGTACTGCTGGCTCGTGGCGCGGATCCGAATCGCAAAACGAAGCACAACGTAGAGACCGGGGCGTTCATGCGCGACTGCCGTACCAAGGGCGAAACCGTGCTACACCGTGCGGGCGCGTTCGGCGACGAAGAGGCCATCCAGTTGCTGCTGGATGCCGGGGCGCAAATTGACGCCAAAGACATGTACGGAGATTCCCCTCTGGGGTGGGCCAGTTGGTATGCCCGTCCGGCCTCGATTCTTCGTAAGCTTTGTTATGGAAATTACCGGATTCACCCGCAGCACGCCGGCATGCCAGCGCACTTACTGGGTAAGCCACATTTTTGAGAAAGGCGTAAAATAAAGACATGGGACTGAAAGACGGCGAAAATCTGAAAGTGACGTGCCCGTGCTGCCAGGCCAAACTGGTGATTGACCCGGTGTTCGGCTCGGTGCTGTCACACGACGCGCACGTAAAGCCCGGGCCCGACGTGGACCTTACCAAGGCGGGCGACATTCTGGAAAACCAGAAGAAGCAGCGCGAGGACAAGTTCGCGGACTCGTTCTTCCAGGAGACGCACAAGGAAGATATTCTGGCAAAGAAGTTCGAAGAGGCGATGAAGAAGGCCAAAGACGCGCCAGCGGGCAAGCCCATCCGGGATTTCGATTTGGAGTAGCGTTCCTTGCGTTACTTGCGTCTCTCGGGCTCGAGACGACACGAAGGTTTGGTCGCCAAGACACTCCGTTGAGATCCTTCGCTTCGCTCAGGATGACAAATTCTTCTCCATTATTAAATGTGTCCAATGCTGCCTCGTGAAGACGAGGCACCGGCACAAAACCCCTACCACAGGCGAAAGTTCACCACGCAGAGAGCAAAGAGAGATTCCTCGCTCCGAAGACTTTGCTCGGAATGAGATATATTTTTGTAGGCCAAAACGAATGCGGCGTGGTTATCGGTTTGGCGCACGCTCGCGCTAAACTGCAGTGCACATGCGCCGGCGCAAACGGTTCCTCTTAGAGCTGGCTTCGCGGACGCTCACGCTGGGTGAGCGCACGCTTGTTATGGGTGTGCTCAACATTACGCCGGACAGCTTCTCGGATGGAGGCAGATTTTTCACGGCGAAAAAGGCGGTGCAGGCGGCCTTGCAGATAGAGGAGGCGGGCGCGGACCTTTTGGACATTGGGGCGGAATCGACGCGTCCGGGCTCGGGCGGTATTTCTGCGGCGGAGGAATTGGCGCGGCTGTTGCCCGTTTTGCAGGAATTGCGCGGCCGGCTGAAGATTCCGATTTCGCTGGACACACAAAAGTCTGCGGTGGCGGAATTGGCGATTGGCGCTGGGGTCGAAATGCTGAACGACATTTCGGGGTTGCGGAACGACCGGCGCTTGGCGGAAGTTGCGGCGCGGCACAAGGTGCCGATTGTGCTCATGCATATGCGCGGCACTCCGCGCACGATGCAAAAACAGCCGTTCGCGAAAAATGTTCTTCAGGATGTGGCAAAGGGCTTGCGACGTTCGGTGGCGCTGGCGCGGCGCGCCGGGGTTCACGACTGGCAGATTATTCTCGATCCGGGGATTGGCTTCGGTAAGTCGTATTCGCAAAACTACGAACTGCTGGCGCATCTGCGGCAACTCGGCAAGCTGGGTTACCCACTGTTGGTTGGCACTTCGCGGAAGGGTTTTCTGGGAGCCACGCTGGCGCGTGACGGCAAGGCTCTCCCTACGGACGAGCGGATTTGGGGTACGGCAGCGAGCGTGGCCGCTAGCATTCTTAATGGTGCGCACATTGTGCGGGTGCATGATGTGGAGGAAATGGCGCAAGTGGCGCGAGTTGCGGATGCGGTTGTGAACGGCTAACGGTCCTAGGGAGCAGCGGTGCTGCGCACCTACGAAGAACGTGGATTCGAGACGCAGACTCACATGGCGGTGAGATCCTTCGCTTCGCTCCGGATCACAGGACACTTCGGCCAGCGAATTTGTGCTTGAAGTGAGCTCTAAACCCGCACCCTTGAAAAGCGAAGGGTGCGGCACCCAAAGGCTAAACTCGGGAGCCAGACTTACAAGCCGGCGGTGTAAACCTGCGGCTACACCGGCTGGAGGCCGCGTTCGCGAATCTCGCGGCGTGATTCCGAGCGAAGCATGATGACACGAATGAGGATCAAGGCGCCGATGACCAGGCCGCCAATTATGGAAACAACTGAGCGGCTGGTCACGGCGGTAAGCGCTTTGGCCGATCCGCCTCCGATGGCGATCTGGATTTTCTCGCCGGAAATTTCCGAGGGGCCCTGGCAGGAAACGGTGTAGGTCCCGTTTTTGTTCACTTGAAAATCGAGGATCGACACTCCGACGTTGTTTCCATAGGTATATTTGGAGGTTCCCAAGGCGGGAGTTGTTTGGTTGGCTTCCCCTAAGGCGTTCTGAACATCGCAGTGAATCTGGGCCAAGGGCTGCAGATCTACGTTCTTCGAAGCCATGGAGGTAGCGCGTTCCACAAAGGCCGTGTAAGTTTCGCGGTTGCTCAAATCCAGATTCAAGTCGCCAGGCACATCCATGCGCACCATATTGGCGCGGATTTGCGGTACGCCGGTTTGCAGGAAGTACAGAGTCAGTGCAACAGCGGCAACGAGAGGCAAAAGCGCTAAAAGGTAGTACAACGCATCTGGCCGGACTCGTTCCCTTGCCACAGGCATATTGGTCATGGTTTTCTCTCAGCCCGAGCATAGCTCGGTCAGGGCAAATTTCAATCCCTTTCCACGCTGGGCTATAATTCGCAGGCAAAGAGACGAAGTCTTATCGAGGAATCTTTCGAATGCGCGTGCACCTGATTTATTTCTTGTGTTTGCTGTTTTGTTTTGCTTCGGCGCTTTCCGCGCAGCTTCCACCGGTGAAAACCGACCCTTTGCATACCGGGCAAACCATCCAGGGCACCGGCGGGTGTTCGGCGACGGAGGCTTCGTCTTGCGCGCAGGCCGCGGCGAAAATCACGCCGGTGGTGATGGGCGAATCACCGTTGGAAGATAATCTGCGGCGGCTGACGGACGACGTTGGTGGACGGGTGACCGGCACGCTGGACATGGCGAAGGCGGTGAATTGGGCGCTGGCGTCGTTTCGCGCTGCGGGCGTGGATGTGCATACCGAGAGTTATCAACTGCCGCATGCGTGGAGCGAAGGGGCGACGCATCTGGAACTGACGGGGCCGGTAACGTTTCGAGTTTCGCTGGTGTCGGTCGGGCTTTCTCCGGCGACACCGCCAGGAGGCATCGAAGCGCCGCTGGTGTTTGTTGGCACGGGCACGGAAGCGGATTTCGCCCGCGCGGGCGCGGCGGTAAGAGGCGCGATTCTTCTGGTGCATACGGAAGTGAGCTACACGTGGGACGATCTGTTTCGCGAGTACGACATTCCTCCGCCGATCATCGGGCGCGCGGTGAAAGCGGGAGCGGCCGCGATCCTGTGGACGGGCGAACGCGAGCGCAAGCTGCTGTATCGACACACGAATTCTCCCGACGGACGGCTGGAAGCGCTGCCGCAGGCGATTCTGGCGCGCGAAGACGGCTTGCGGCTGGAACGCACCGCGGTGGCCAATCCGGGCAAGGAGCGTGTGCATCTTACGATGCCGAACCAAATTACGGGCCCGGTGGAACAGAGCAACGTGGTCGGGGAAATTCGCGGGTACGAGAAGCCGGACGAAGTGGTGGTGCTGGGCGCGCATCTGGATTCCTGGGACCTGGGCACCGGGGCGCTGGACAATGGTTGCAATGCGGCGATGGTGATTGAAGCGGCACGAGCGATTAAGGCCAGCGGCTTGCTGCCGCGGCGGACCATCCGCTTTATTCTTTTTTCGGGGGAAGAACAAGGGCTGCTCGGTTCGTGGGCGTACGTGCGAGCACATCGCGCGGAATTGGATAAGTATCGAGGCGTGGTGATCTTCGATTCCGGCATCGGCCGGGTTACCGGCTATTCGCTCGGTGGACGGCACGATATTGAAGCGCCCGTCGAGGAGATTCTGAAGCCATTTACAGGCTGGGGCGTGAATCAGCTGACGCTGGACGCGCAAACAGGAACCGACCACCTGGACTTTCTGTTGGAAGGAGTTCCGACGCTGGTGGCGAACCAGGAAGTGGGGAATTATCTGCAGAATTACCACGCCGCTTCGGACACGTTCGACAAGGTGGATATTCGCGAATTAAAGCTAAACACGGTGCTCGCGGCGGTTACGGCGTGGGGCATCGCGGATCGTGCGGAACCGATAGGGAAACGGCAATCGCGCGCGGAGATCGAAGCGTTGATGAAGGAAACGGGGTTGGACAAGGAATTGCATAGTTTGGATATGTGGAAGGATTTTGAATCGGGGTCGCGGGGGCGGCAGCCCTAAACCGGCGAGATGAGGCCAACTGGGACGTGGCGCGAATCTGGCGCTCGGAAACGGCGGAGTTAGAGGTTACGGGGAAATTCGAAACAGGGATAAATCCGTGATCGTGCGGACATGGGGCGCAGGAGTCCTGCGCCACTACGGGAAAGCAGGCGCTAGCCAAGACGCGGCGACAAACTGACGGCCCGCTTCAGAAAACGGGCCCTACCGAGGCGAAGAGAAAAACACGGGGCTGAAGACGCGCCACTACAAAGGCTGAATGCGTTCGGGTTTCAGCCTATCTTTTCCGAAAATGCTTGAAACGCGAGAGAGAGTCTACATAGGCGCGGCGCCACAGGCTGAAGCCTGTGCTACAGGGCCGGTGGGCTATACTGGTTGTGTGACGCAAAAGAGCAAATCTGGCGGCAATTCCCTGCCGGTTCCTGCTGTGGCAAGCGCGAAAATTCTGGCTATCGACTACGGCCGACGAAAAATGGGGTTGGCGCTGGCGGATTTTGCGGCGCGGATCGCCGAGCCGTACACCACGCTGGAACGTATCAATCGCAATGAAGACA
>DATKPS010000161.1:0-23257 GCA_035524015.1 Candidatus Sulfotelmatobacter sp. | reverse complement strand
TTCGCGGCAACCCCGGGGGATCGGTGGAAACGCTCGAGCGGATGCTGGGCTACGCATTCGATCGCGATGTGAAGATCGGCGACCGCGTCACGCGGGACGGGACCAAGACGCTGATCGCGAAATCGAGGCGGGGGCACGCGTTTTCGGGCGATCTGGTCGTGCTGATCGACTCGGGCTCGGCTTCCGCGGCGGAGCTTTTTGCGCGCGTGGTACAGCTGGAGAAAAGGGGAGTGGTGCTGGGCGACCGTTCCGCCGGCGCGGTGATGGAGGCACAGTTTCATCCTTACCGGCAAGGGCTGGCGGACGCCGTCTTCTACGCGTTCTCGGTGACCGAGGCGAACCTGATCATGAGCGACGGGAAGGGGCTCGAGGGGGTTGGAGTGGCGCCCGACGAGCGGATTCTGCCGACGGCGGAGGATGTGGCGTCCGGGCGCGACCCGGTGCAGGCCCGGGCGGCTGAGCTGGCGCATGTGACACTCGATCCGGTTGACGCCGGGAAAATGTTTCCCGAGGAGTGGGCACCGTTGTGAACGATTGAGGTTCATTCCGCGGGCGGGTGCGGTTGATGGCGTCAAGGGGCGGTTCAATTCAGGAGGTGGCGTCGAGAGGCCCTGGGGTTCGCGAGGCGTTTTGAGTCGAGACTGAGATCAACCGTCCCTGCTGGGACTGGGCGTGGCCGTGGACCCGGCATTCCGCTTGGCCTGCCTACGGCAGGCGAGCTCCATGCCGGGCTGGGTACACTCGCGCCTCCGGCGCTTGCGTGTGCCACGGAATGCGAAGTAACAATCGTGCTTCCGGCGCGTCGGGCGCGGCGGAATGCGAGCGGCCGGCAGGTAGTGTCTCAGTTTAAAATTTCTTGCAGCTAACGAGGCCAAATTATGGGATTGACCAGCAGGAATATCCCGCAACCAATGACGACAATTCCTAAGATAGGCAGAACTATGGCGGCAAATAAGCAGGGCCAGAAATTGAGATGATATAAGAAGGGGTTTTTGTTTCGATCGATTGCCCGCCGGCGCGATGTATCTCTGGCCCCGAGTGCAATTACTCCAGTCTTTAATGCGCGGCGAACGTTCTGGATTTGTAAGGCTCCAACGAGTATCGAAAACGGCCCTACACAGAAAAAGACAAGCAAGTTTCTCATCACAATATTTTCACACGTCAATAATATCATAACAGAGACTAAATTACAAACTGAGACACCACCGGCGGGCAGGCTGCCTTGACACTCCTTGGCTGCAACCTTAAACTGAATTGTTTCTGTTTGTTTCGCGGAGCGAATGGGGATGCTTCTCTCTCGGGATTACGTCGGGTACATGGCGAAAGAAGTGGTAAAGCGCCTGGTGGCCGGCAAGATGATTGAAAGCAAGCACGTTGAGAATCTGACGCAGCAGGTGCGCCAGGTGATGGCGGACGAAGTGACGATCGAAGACCGCCTGAACGAGGAAGTGCGCGAAATATTGGCGCGGTACTCGGACGAGATGCGGCGAACCGGCGTGTCGTACCAGGAAATGTACAAGAAAGTGAAAGGGCAGCTGGCCCGCGAGCGGAAGCTGATCCTGCGTTAGAAAGAGATTGCCACCGGCGCGAATGAGGGCGCCACGACGACATGCGATTGACGCGAGAAAAGACGGTCCGGCTTTCCCACCGCATCATCGATTTTCTGGTTTCCAGCCCCGAAGTGGATTTCATCGAAGACCGCGACACGATCCGGCAGGAGATCGTGAACATCCTCACGTCGCTGCTGAAGCTCGAGGAGCAGGTGGACACCGAAGTTCGCGCGAAGATTGCCTCGCAGAAGAAGGAAATCCTCGAAGGCAGCGAAGAGTGGGATGTGCTTTTCCGCAAATACTATTCGGAAGAACTGCGTCGCCAGGGCATCTCCGCCGCACCGGAAGAACACCAAAAAGCCGGTCACCGCTAGCTCGTTTTTCTCGCCACGCGCAACTTTGGCCATCTCACAGCCTGAAACCTTGACCAGAACCTGTCATCCTGTGCCCGCGTAGTTTGCGGGCGAAGGACCTCACCTTAAAGTTTTGGTCGCTGTCCCCGGTAGGCGCAGTGGATCGGTTGAGATCCTTCGCTTCGCTCAGGATGACAGGTGCTTTTTGGGGATGGAGACAAGACGCGACGAAAAACGAACGGCGCGCCTCAGAAGGCGAGCCCTATAAAATGTTCATTCGAATCGGTAATCTTGCGGACATGGGGCGCAGCGTGCTGCGCCCTACGAAGAAAAGCGACACGCAAAATCCACCGTGGAAGCCGGAGGGGCTTCTCCTTCCGAAAAAGTCACAGCCTTCAGAATGACAGGGTTCACGCACTAATTCGGTTTTGTCCATGGCTGTGGCAGGAATGCACCTTAGCCCAACAAAAAGGGCGGCCCACCCAGAGCCGCCCGTTGCAACATTCTCGATTCCAAAATTTATTTTCTTATGGCGAAGTCGAGGACGGCGTAGACGACGGCGACGTGGACCCTCCCGATCCTCCGGACCCGCCCTGCGGGCTCGTGCTGTTTGGGTCGTCCGAATCTGGACGCCGCTTCAGGGTCGGCCGATCATCGTCACCGCTCGGATCGCTTTGTCCTGCTTGTCCCTGCCCTTGCGTGGTTTGACCACCCTTGCTCTGTTCCGTCTTGGTCCGCAATGTCGGTTTGCCCGGTCCGCTATCCTGCACCTTGCGGGCAAACATTACGTTGCGCAATCTCGCCTTCACGGAATCGAATTCCGAAGTGGTTACGATGTACTCATCCTTTTCCGGCAAGATGCGGGCGATTTCCTTCTGTGCGGCCTCGATGCGATCGGGAGTCGGCGGATGCGTTGAGAACATCTTCGGAATCGTACCCGGCCGCCTCTTTTCATCGGCCTCGATTCGCTCGAAAAAGGTTACGTAGGCGTTTGGATCGTATCCCGCCTTGTACATGTACTGAATGCCCAGGTAGTCTGCCTCGCGCTCGGCATCGCGCGAAAATTTCAGGAAAGTCAGTGGAATGGCAAGTTGCATGCCTTCGTAGATTCCATATCCCGCCCAGCCATACGGAACGAAGATCATCGCGGCCATCGCACCAATCTGAATCATGTCCGCTTTGGTGGCTTGCTTCGTGCCGTGCCGCGCACACACGTGCGATATTTCGTGCGCCATTACCCCCGCAAGCTCAGATTCTTCCTGGGCCCTCAAGATCAGCCCGCTATTTACATAGAAGAAGCCTCCGGGCAGGGCGAACGCGTTCACTTCATCCGAATCGATCACCTTAATGGTGAAGGGCACTTGCGCATCCGAGTTGCGCACCAGGTTCTGACCCACGCGGTTTACGTACTCGGTCACTACCGGGTCGTCAATCATCTTCGAACTGCGTTCTACCTGCTGCGCCAGCTGTTTGCCCAGGGCAATTTCATGTTCCAGCGAGTAGAAGTTCACGCCCTTGCCGACGCTCCGGTTGCCGATGGCGTCCACATCATCCTTGGAATTTTTCGGATGAACCGTCTGCTGTTGTTGTACTGGTTGGTCTGTCGTCGACTGTTGGCCGGAATTGGAGTTCTGCGTCGTGGACTGACCATTACTGCTTTGATCAGGACAACCCGCGGCCTTTTGCTGAGCCGTCTGCTGCGCTTGCGTGTTTTGGGAAGATTGACTGGTTTGGCCGCTTTGCGAACCCTGGCTCGCTTGCGTGCTCTGTCCATTTTGCCCATTCTGGGTCGATTGGGCTGCCGGGGCGCACGGATTTTGCGGTTGCTCGCGAACGGGGGCGGGATTAGCGGGGGCATCCGTGGATGATTGTGCCAAACTAAGGGCAGGCCAAGCGGCTAAGCTCGCGGCCAGAAAGAAGCCTAAGGCATAGCGCGAAGAGTTGTGTTTCATACTGCCTCCCCCCGTACCACCCGGAGTATACACCCGTTCGTACCTGCGGACCCTCTCAAAGCTTAGGATGTGGGCCCCCCTGCAAAGGTTTCCTGAGCCGGGGCGCGAATGACCACCTGGTAACTCGGGATAGCCACTCCTTCAAGCGACAGTTGACACTTCTTTCCGGGCTATCTACAGTCAATGACAACGATGAGCTTACGAAAGATTCAGATTGGCCAACTCTGGAAGAATCTGGAGAGTGGAGACACTTTTCTGGTAACTCGCGTCTATACGGAAGCTCTTAGCACCATGGTGATTCTTCGTAAGTCTGGCGCGGAAGACGAAAGCCAGCTGCGGCTTAAGGTGGAACGCACCGCCGAAGGTCAGAATATTCCCGGGTTTACCCCGGCCATGGAAGACGATTCGGTTTAGCGAACAAGTCTAGATCGAACGTACGGGCAAACGCACCACGTCGTCTACCGCCATTAACTCCTTTTGTAAGAACGGCTCGCCGTATCGTACCCCGATCATCTGCCCATAGTGGCGCGCCAGCAGCTCCATCATGGAGTCCAGCTGGTCAATCGCCAGAAACACCTTCTGCTTCCGCTCGCTTTTGGCCGGCCGGAACTGGGATCCATACGCCAGAATCGCCCTGTGCCGGGTTTCGTACTCCTTCGTGATGTCTACGACGAACGTTGGCGGCATGCCCTCGAACGATGTCGCGTATAGGATTTTGAACGGCCGAAACGGCTCGCCGTCCAATGGTAACTGCTTCAGCCCCGCCAAAAAGCAACCCTCGTAGGCTAACGTCGAAGCGTGGTAATGGTCTGGGTGTCGCGCCTCCCAGTAGGGGATGATCACGGTATGCGGCCGCAATTCTCGAATTCGCGCAGCCAGCCGCAGCTTATGAGCACGCGTCGGTTGCACGTCGGAATCCGGCACGCCCAACGTAGCTCGCCACGCGATTTTCAAGAGTTTGGCTGCCCGCGCCGCCTCTTTGGCTCGTGTCTCCGGCGTACCGCGCGTTCCCATTTCGCCTGCTGTTAAATCCAGAATGCCGGTCTTGTATCCCTTGTTCGCCATTTTCAGCAGCGTACCGCCGCACGTCAGTTCCACATCGTCCGGATGCGCGGCTATCGCCAACACGTCCAAGTTCATCGAAGCTCCTTCACCCAACTTTTCTAAGCAACGGTCTTTTGTCTGCGTCCGAATTCCCTTAACGCAGAGCAATTCTAGATTCACTCGGCTTTCCCTTCCTACTGAAAACTTAAAACCGAAAACTGAAAACTTTTCCTGTGTTACCTTTGCCACATGCCGGACGATACGAAACTGCTAGGGCGGGTGGCCCTCGTCACCGGAGCGGGTAAACGTCTTGGCCGCGCCGTCGCGCTTCGGCTTGCCCAAGAAGGCGCCGATGTGGCCATTCATTACGGAAAGTCGGCATCGGAAGCTCGCGATGTAGTTGAGCAAATTGATAAACTCGGGCGCCGCGCTGTTGCTTTTCCTGCGGAACTCACCGATGTCCCGGCCATTCGACAGCTCGTCAACCAGGTTGTCGCCCAATTCGGCCATCTGGACATCCTCATCAACACCGCCGCCACTTTTCTGCAGACCAAGTTCGGCGAAACCACCGAAACCATCTGGCACGGCTCGCTCGACACCAACCTCAAAGCTCCTTTCTTTCTTTCCCAGGCCGCCGCTCCTTACCTCACCCAATCGGGCCGCGGCGTGATCATCAACTTCGCGGACATTGGCGGTCTGCTCGGCTGGCGCGACTTTCTCCCCCACTCTGTTTCCAAAGCCGGCGTCGTGATGTTGACCCGCATCCTGGCCAAAGAACTGGCGCCCGCGGTCCGCGTTAACGCCATTGCTCCCGGCACCATCAGCATGCCCGGTGATCCTCCGGAGTGGGAAACCGATTATGTTCGTCTCGCGCCACTTCGCCGCACCGGCCGCCCGAAAGATATTGCGGATGCCGTGCTCTATCTGATTACCGCTGAATTCATGACCGGCCATGTTTTGGTCCTGGACGGCGGACGCACCCTCTGACCTTCGTTTTCCTGCATCGGAAATTTCTCTGGAATGCATCGGGATAATTTCTGTCTCCAGTTGTGCGCCGCGCCGCGCGTGGGTGTATTCTTATAAATTGCGCGTGCAGAAGACACGCACGCCGGGTTCGTCTAGGGACCCGGCTGAAGGGGAAGGGCAATCGCTCCTATGGATCAGGAAACCTTTGCGCCACGCCACGTGGAAGACGTTGAGATTCAGGAATGGCTGGAATCGCTTGATTCCGTGCTACTTTCCAGCGGCACTGACGTCGCCCGCGAGATTCTAGAGCGCCTCCGCGCCCATGCTACCGTCAGCGGCATCGACTTGCCCTTCACCGCAAATACTCCTTATGCCAACACCATTCCCGCTCGCCTGGAGCCTCTGTTCCCGGGGGATCAGCAGCTGGAACGGCGCATCAAGTCTCTGATTCGTTGGAACGCTCTGGCCATGGTCGTTCGCGCCAATCGCTTGGAGCACAACATCGGTGGCCATATTTCCACCTTCGCTTCCGCGGCCACTCTCTACGAAGTCGGCTTCAATCATTTCTTCCGGGCTCGCACTGATCAGTTCGAAGGCGACACCATCTATTTCCAGGGTCATGCCGCTCCGGGCATTTATGCCCGGGCGTTCCTGGAGGGCCGCCTCAGTGTTCAGCAACTCGAGAACTTTCGCCGTGAAACCAAACCCGGCGGCGGTCTCTCCTCTTATCCCCACCCTTGGCTGATGCCCGACTTCTGGGAATTTCCCACGGTATCCATGGGGCTAAGCCCCTTGATGGCCATTTATCAGGCGCGCTTCAATCGTTACCTCGAAAATCGCGGTCTCAAGCCGGTCACGGATGCCAAAGTCTGGGCTTTCCTCGGCGATGGAGAAACCGACGAACCCGAATCGCTCGGCGCTATCACCCTGGCCTCTCGTGAAAAGCTCGACAACCTCATCTTCGTCATCAACTGCAACCTCCAGCGTCTCGACGGTCCGGTCCGCGGCAATGGTCAGATCATTCAGGAACTCGAGTCCGCCTTCCGAGGCGCCCGCTGGAACGTCATCAAGGTGCTGTGGGGCTCGGAGTGGGATCCCATCCTCGAACGCGACACCGAAGGTCTCCTCGTCAAGCGCATGGGCGAAATGGTGGATGGCCAATACCAAAAGCTCGTCGTTTCTTCCGGCGACTACATTCGCCAGTACTTTTTCGGCAGCGATCCCCGCTTGCTCAAATTAGTCGAGCCCCTGCCGGACGAGGCGCTGCGCCGTCTGCGCCTTGGCGGCCATGATCCGCGCAAGGTCTACGCCGCATACAAGGCGGCCGTCGAACACACCGGCGGTCCCACCGTTATTCTGGCCCGCACCATTAAGGGGTACGGGCTCGGCGAAGCCGGCGAAGGCAAGAACGTTACGCACCAGCAGAAAAAACTCAACGAGGACGAGCTTCGCGAGTTTCGCTCCCGCTTCGGCATTCCCATGAGCGACGACGACGTGAGCGAGGTGCCTTTCTATCGTCCCCCGGAAGACAGCGAGGAAATCCGCTACCTGCGCGCCCGCCGCGAATCCTTGGGCGGCTATGTGCCGCAGCGCAAGCCACGCTCCAAGCCATTCGTGAACGACCAAGACGAACTCTTCCGTGAATTCCACGACGGTAGCGACGGCCGCGAAGTCTCCACAACCATGGCCTTCGTGGCCATGTTGCGCAAAATGCTCAAGGACTCGGAAATCGGCAAGCTCATCGTCCCCATCGTTCCCGATGAGGCGCGTACCTTCGGTATGGAATCGTTGTTCCGTACCGTGGGCATTTACTCCAGCGTTGGCCAGAAGTATGAGCCTGTCGACGTGAACACCTTGCTCTACTACAAGGAGGCCAAGGACGGCCAGATCCTCGAAGAGGGAATCACCGAGGCCGGTTCCATGGCTTCGTTTATTGCCGCTGGTTCTGCGTACGCCACCCACGGCATCAACACCATTCCCTTCTTCATTTATTACTCGATGTTCGGTTTCCAGCGCATCGCCGACTTCATCTGGGCCGCCGCGGATATGCGTACGCGCGGTTTCCTGTTGGGTGGTACCTCTGGCCGCACCACGCTTGCCGGGGAAGGACTGCAGCACCAGGATGGCAACAGCCATGTTCTGGCTCTGCCCATGCCCAATCTTCTGGCCTATGATCCCGCCTACGCTTACGAAATTGCCGTGATCATCCAGGATGGCATTCGCCGCATGTACAAAGACGGCGAAAACATCTTCTACTACATCACCGTCATGAACGAACCTTACGCCATGCCCGCCATGCCTAAGGGAGTCGAACAAGGCATTCTCAAGGGCATGTACAAGGTCCACGCCGCAACCAACAAAAAATCCAAGCTCCGCGCGCAAATCCTCGGCAGCGGCGCCATCCTCAATGAAGCTCTCCAGGCCGCATCCCTCCTCGAAAAGAATTATGGCGTTGCTGCCGACGTTTGGAGCGTGACCAGCTACAAATGTCTCTACACTGACGCGATCGAGACCGAGCGCTGGAATCGTCTGCATCCCGATGAGACTCCCCGCGTTCCCTATGTCGCCCAGTGCCTCGGCGAAGAGCAAGGCGTCTTCGTGGCCGCTTCCGACTACCTGAAAGTATTGCCCGCAATGGTTTCCAAGTGGGTGCCCCGTCGCATCGCCACGCTCGGCACGGATGGCTTCGGTCGGAGTGAAGGCCGCGAATCCTTGCGCGACTTCTTCGAAGTCGATGCCCGCTTCATCACCATCGCCACGCTCCACGAACTAGCCCAGGATGGCTTGGTAGGTGAAGCCACGGTCCAAAACGCCATCAAAGACCTAAGCATCAACCCAGAGAAACCCAATCCCGTCACCAGCTAGCCATCACTTCAGCAGCGTCATTGTAGGGCCGCCGTCTGCGGCGGGCCGTTGGTTTGTTGGTCGGCGAAGGCAGCGTCCAAAACGCGATCCCGCTCCCACTCCGTGCTCTCTGCGGCCCCTCGGCGTCCTCTGTGGTGAACATGGCTACAGATTTTCCAGCACTTCTCCCGGCTTGATCTTCCCAGTCGCCAGGTGCGCAATCAACTCCTGGTTCGCCGCCAGAAAATCATATTGGCTCAACTCTTTCGGCAGCACCCACGCCACTTGTTCGAAGGTTCGGGGTGTCAGTTCTCCCTCGCCCAGTTGCGCCGCGTAAAAATGAATCTCCAATTCTTCGGGGAAGTTCGCATATCGATAGCGTACCTGTGCGATCTCCCGGCTTTTCGCCAGCGTCACCCCTAGCTCTTCCTGAATTTCGCGGACTAATGCGTCTTCCAGCTTCTCGCCGTTGCGCACTTTGCCTCCGGGAAACTCCCACTTCAACGGGGAAGTATCGTCTCGCCTGCGCTGCGCAATGAACAGCCGTCGATCGCTGCGTTCGATCACCGCCGCCACCACTTGCCTCATTCTTCCTCCATGACTAAGTGGCACAGGCACTCCTGCCTGTGCTGGGGTTGCTGGTCCTCATTAACTCCCGCTGTCTCGACACTTTGCCTTGTCCGCTGCGATACTGGCAAGCATGTTCAGTTCCACGCTCCTCGATCACTTCCAGCATCCCCGCAATGCGGGCGAACTCCCTGGGGCCAATGTGAAGGTCGAGGTCCGCAATCCGGTCTGTGGAGATATCTTGCAGCTCAGCGCCACTATCGAAAATCACACTGTTCGCGACGTGCGCTTCCTCTGCCGCGGCTGCACCGCCTCGATTGCTTCCGCGTCTCTCCTCACAGAATTGCTTCAGGGCAGGGAAGTCTCCGAACTTTCCGCGATTACTCCCGAATCGCTAGCTGCTTTGCTTGGCGGGCTCCCCCCCGCATCCTTCCACGCGGTTCAGTTAGCCCACGATGCGCTGCGCAGTCTGCTCGAGAAAACTCCGAAGTAGCCGTTCACATCCAGCGATTGATCTGGGCAAAGGTTTCTGGATCGTTCAGATTCACCACACACCCTTGTTCCGGCGTGATGTATTCGGCTATGTCGTCCTTGTGCGCCCAGACCACGCTCCGCGCTCCCTTATCCTGCGGCGCATTCTCCAACTCACCATAAACCGCAGCCGAAAAAATCACCGGGTGCCCCCGGCGCCCTTCGAACACCGGCACGACCACCGGCGCGCGCGTCGCATAAAAATGCTCAATCAATTGATCCACCAGCGCAGCGCTGATCAAAGGATGATCCACCAGGCACAGCAGCATGCCCTCGGTTCCAGGGGGCAATGTGCGTAGCGCCGCCTGAATCGAACTCAACTGGCCCCGCTCCCAATGTTCGTTGACGACTACTTCCTCTGGCGCCAGCACCACCGCTTTCCCGATGGGCTCCGCATGCGCGCCCAGCACCACCCGGCGCACTCCCACTTTCGGGTGCTTCGTTACATCCAACAGATGTTCCAGGAATGGCCGCCCTTGATACGCCAGTAACGCTTTCGGCGAGCCCATGCGCCGGGAAGCTCCGCCCGACAGAATGACGGCGGCCAGCATCGGGTCTTCCTTCTCGTCATTTTTCGACGACACTGCTTGTTTCCAGCTTCAATTTCTTATGCGCTCCAGAGTCTCGGTTCCGTCGCACTGCCACCAGTTCTGCCACAATGCTGATGGCGATCTCTTCTGGGGAAAGCGCGCCAATCTCCAGTCCCATCGGTGCATACACACGCTCAAATTCATCTGCCCGGTATCCCTGCTGCTCCAGTGCTTTGTAGACGCTGATGACCTTGCGCCGGCTTCCGATCATCCCCACATAACGCGCTTTGCTGCGCACTGCCCAAGCCAGCACGCGCATATCTTCCTTGTGCCCTCGCGTCACGATCACCAGATAACTCGATGCATTGGGCTGCAGCTTCTCAAAGGCCTCCTGGAAACTGGTATAGATCTCTTGCGCCATCGGGAACCGCTGCGCATTCGCAAACGCTTCGCGATCGTCGACGACTCCCACGCCAAATCCCGCCGATTGCGCCGCTTTGGCCACTGCCATGGATACGTGGCCACCCCCAAACAAATACACGGTGGGTTGCGGCAAGATGGGTTCCACGAACACCTCAACCGTCCCCCCGCAGATCAAGCCATTGTCGTACGTTGCTTCGTGGTTCAGGTGAAACACCAGCTTTCGCGGCACTTCTTTCTGCATCACCTCTTTCGCCGCCGCCCACACGTCCGCTTCCACGCAGCCGCCGCCTATGGTTCCTTCGCTCGAGCCATCTTCCCGCACCAGCATCCTCGAGCTTTCGAAGCTCGGGATCGAGCCATCCGTATGCACAATCGTGGCCAGCGCGCCGCGCTGCCCCGCGCGTCTCATGCGCACAATTTCTTCGAAAAGATCCATGGCATCAGCCTACGGCCCGCCACTCCGCTCTGTCAATTCTCCTGTCTGGACACCGCGCCGGCGCGGGAGTAATTTGAGGCTAACGAACAGCCTCGACAGGTACCTCCAACATATCGTGTTACGATATGTCTGTCCGCTGTTTCGCCTCGCCCGTAGTTCGTGCTCCAGGAGGTTTCTCATGAAGGCCATTGTATTTCATCAACATGGCGACCCCAGCGTGCTTCACTACACCGAAGTGAATGAGCCTCATCTGCATCCCAACGAGGTATTGGTCCGCGTTCATGCTTGCGCCCTAAACCACCTCGATTTGTGGGTCCGGCGCGGTTTGCCGGGCGTCCCGATTCCCCTTCCTCACATTCCAGGCAGCGACGTCGCCGGAGTGGTCACCAAGATTGGCTCGGAAGTCCACACCGTCCATATCGGCCAAAAGGTGGTTTTGGCTCCGGGTGTTACCTGTGGCAAATGTCCCGCCTGTCTTGCGGGCCACGATAACCTGTGCCGTGACTTTACCAATCTCGGATACATGCTCGACGGAGGCTGCGCGGAATACGTCAAGTGTCCCGATGTGAATTGCATGCCTTACCCGGAGAATCTCGACTGGATCCAGGCGGCGGCTGTGCCCCTCGCTTTCCTCACGGCCTGGCACATGCTTGTCAACCGCGCACAACTTCGCCCCGGTGACACGGCACTCATTCTCGGCGCAGGAAGCGGTGTCGGCAGTGCTGCTATCCAGATCGCCAAATATTTCGGCGCTTACGTGATTTCCACTTCGGGTTCCGACGAGAAACTCGCCAAGGCCAAGCAGATTGGCGCCGACGAAGTAATTCACCACGGCATCATGTCCATTTCCAAGGAAGTACGGCGTCTCACTAATAATCACGGCGTCGACGTCGTCTTCGAACATATTGGCACGGCCACCTGGAATGAAAGCGTCAAGAGCCTGGCGCTCGGAGGACGCCTGGTCACCTGCGGCTGTACCAGCGGCTTCGACGCTAAGATCGATCTGCGCTTCCTGTTCACGCGCCAACTTTCCATTCTCGGATCCTACATGGGTTCGAAGGATGAACTCCGCACCGTGCTCAGGCTAGTCGCGCTCGGCCGGCTCAAGCCCGTGGTCGACAAAGTCTGGTCCCTCAACGACGCCATCGCCGCACACACGTATCTGGAAAAGGGCAAGCAATTCGGCAAGGTCGTTCTGACCGTTCCTTAAGTCGTCCGCTCGGACACGGCCTCAGTCGTGCCATTAATCTCTGCTTTCTGAACCCCTCGCATGACGTTGACGATGTGCCAGGAATCAGTGATTTGCGGGCAGAGCTACGAAGGGGTTTTCGGAACCCTTCCGGTTGACCAGGCAAGTGAAAGGATTTCCACGTCGATATTCAATCGACCTACCCCGTGCCATTCAGCTGTCTAATCCTCGAAGCATCTTGCGCAGGAGGGGCGCCAAACAGCCTCGCATATTCGCGATTAAACTGCGATGCGCTTTCGTAGCCAACTTTAAAGGCTGCGTCCGATACGGAATGACCGCTGAAAGCCAAAAGCTTTCTCGCCTGAAGCAGCCTGAGTTGTTTTTGGAATTGGATTGGACTGAGGCCGGTGATTTGTTTGAATTGACGGTGAAATGTGGTGACGCCCATCGCAGACTTTGCTGCCATTCGTTTTATATCGATGGATTTGCCATAATTTTCCCGAATCCATTGAATGGCTTGACGTATGCCTGGAGCCTTTCCGCCTGCAAAGTATAGTTGCCTCAAGCGCCATCCTTGCGGACCAAGAAGCACCCGATAGAGAATTTCGCGTTCGTAGACCGGGGCGAGTGCGGGAATGTGTTCTGGGGTCTTCAGGAGGCGCAACATCCGTAACCAGGGATCGACGAAATCCGCTGTAGCAGCACAGGCGGAAAACTTTCTGAATTCTTCTTCGTTCCAAAGATTCTTGGGAAAGTCCTTCAATAAATCCAGTAGAACGTTTTGATTCAGCCGAAGACCCACTGATAAATATGGAAGCCCGTTTGAACCTTGGTGCACGCGTCCTGTCGCGGGAAGTTCTGAGGGAATTACGAAATAGGCTGGAGCCTTTAGATCGATAACTTCGTCACCAATCGAAATAATTTTCCTTCCCTGAACAATGAACCCAATCATGGGCTCGTAGATTGCCGCAAGTTGATGTTCAGGCACCTCGCCCTTGATGATGAGCACTCCGGGCAATTCCGTTTGTGTGGGCGCAGTCGTGGCCTTGCTAGTCAGTTGGGCGATCTCGTTTAGGGCATCTTGCATTGTCCTCTTATAGCACGTAAGAGCCTTTGGGCATTTCTCAAGCGCGAAAAAACTGAATCTCTATTTGACCTCTGGGTAAAACGGTATTTTTAGGCAATAGAACGGCATTATCCGGTCTTCACCTGATTTTGGAAAACCCTCAGACTTGCGGCTAGACACAGCTGACTCAAGGAGGAGCAAATGAAGGTAGCAATCGTCACTGGGGGAAGTAACGGAATCGGGAAAAGCACGGCGATGGAACTTGCCAAACGTGGAATCGCGGTCATTCTGACGTATCACTCCGACAAAAAGGGTGCTGAGAATGTCATC
The DNA here is from genome assembly GCA_035524015.1 of Candidatus Sulfotelmatobacter sp. Classification (GTDB taxonomy): domain Bacteria; phylum Acidobacteriota; class Terriglobia; order Acidiferrales; family UBA7541; genus Acidiferrum. The sequence continues at coordinate 9,476 of DATKPS010000161.1, read as the reverse complement.
CGAGAAATTGACCAAAACTCTGCGGTCCGAGCCGCAGCACTGAAACTGGATCTGAGCCAGAAGTCGAGCTTCAAGGAGTTCATGCAGCTTACAAAGAAGAGCCTCGAAGAAATCTGGCAGAGAAAGACTTTCGATTATCTGGTGAATAACGGCGGCATTGGTGGTGGGATGATGTTCACGGATGTGACCGAGGATTACTTCAATCAGATATTCGATACGAACTTCAAGGGGCCATTTTTCATAACCCAACAGCTGGTCGCTCTAATGGAAGACGGTGGCGCAATCGTGAACACTTCGAGCACATCGAGCCAGATTGCTCCCCCGGGATATTCCGTGTATGGCCCGTCGAAAGCGGCCCTGTCATGTTGGACGCGCTATCTGGCCAAGGAGCTCGCGCCGCGAAAAATCCGCGTGAATGCTGTATCTCCCGGTCCCGTTCACAGCAATATTGGAGACGGAGTCTTCGACAAACACCCTGAATACATCAAACCCCTGGCGGATCAAACTGCCCTCGGACGAATTGGCGCACCGCAAGATGTGGCGAACGTCATTGTCAACCTACTGTCGGAGGAATTCGGCTGGGTCACCGCTCAAGACATCGACGTATCGGGTGGCTTCTTATTGTAGTTATAGATTCTCGACTATTTGAACAAGATACTGCAGTCCTGTGTCTGGTTAACGCGGTGGCTTCAGCCATTGAGGGCAACTTCAGCCTCTATTTGTCTCCGCTGGCCCCCTATGCCAAAATAAAGGCGAGGGCCACATGGAAACCACTCTGGGCAAAAGCATCACGCTCACCAAACCCGACGATTTTGGCAAGCTTCTCCAAGAGGAAGGCATTGTCTTCACGCAACTCGACAAGGCCGTCAATTGGGCCCGCAAAAGCTCCATCTGGCCCCTCGGCTTTGGCCTGGCCTGCTGTGCTATCGAAATGATGTCCATGGCCGCTTCTCGCTTTGACGTCGCCCGCTTCGGCGCGGAAGTCTTTCGTCCGTCTCCCCGTCAAGCGGACCTCATGATTGTCGCCGGTCGTCTCTCCCAAAAAATGGCCCCGGTGATTCGCCAGTTGTACGACCAAATGCCGGAGCCTAAATGGGTCATTTCCATGGGTGCCTGTGCCACATCCGGCGGTGTTTTCAATAATTACGCCATCGTTCAAGGCTGCAATCAGGTCATCCCCGTGGACGTTTACGTGCCCGGCTGCCCGCCGCGTCCCGAAGCCGTGCTCTACGCCATTCTCCAGCTACAAAAGAAGATTGAGTCCGAGAAGGGCTCGTTCAAGCGCGCTTTGAATCTCGACTAGTTTCGGCTCATCGTAGCGCGCGCAAAATCACTTTGCTCGCCAGCCCTAAGCTGTTAGCTTAGGACCCTATGTACCCTCCCGAAACCATCAGCGCCCGCGACCTCTTGCGTCATTCTCTCGCCACCATTGCCTACCGCACCGGCAAAATCGTTCGCGACGCGCCACCCGCCTATGTTGATTTTCAGGCTGGCCAGAATTGCCGTACGCCCGCCCAAATCCTGGCGCATATCAGCGACCTGCTCGAGTGGGGCTTCTCCATGGCCAAGGGCCAGCCTGCTTGGAATAACTCCAAACCCCTTCCGTGGCCCGACGAAGTCCAGCGCTTTTTCGATTCTCTCAAACGCCTCGACGACTACCTGGCCGGCTCCGAACCGCTCCACGCTTCCCCGGAAAAACTGATGCAAGGTCCAATCGCCGACGTTCTCAATCATGTTGGTCAATTGGCGATCCTGCGCCGCATGTCGGGATCCCCTATTCGCGGAGAAAACTACTACAAGGCCGATATTTCCGCCGGCCGCGTCGGTCAGGATCAACACCCACCCAAGTTCGAATTTGACTGAGGATTCACTGGACCGTTCCCGCTTGCGCGGTTAGACTCTATTCCCACGAAAGAGGCTTGGATGAACGTTTCCGAGGAGCAACGGCGTTACCCTCGCGTGAAGCCGCCGAAAAGTATCGTAGCCGCTTGGCAGGCGGGCACCCAGCGCGGCGTGTCCTTTGTCGACAGCATGGCCATCGGCGGCCTTTTTGTGCGTACCAAGGAACGGGTCCCTCTTCGCTGCCTCGTGCAGATTCTCTTGGATCTTCCTGTGGGCCAAGTGCGGGCTCGCGCTATCGTTCGCCGCGTCCGCAATGGTCATGGCATGGCCGTTCAGTTCATCGCCATGGGCCAAACCGATCGCGCGCGCCTCTTCCAGCAGATGAATGTGCTCCTGACCGCCTAGCTCACTGAACCTGTGGTTCACCCCATCGGCGTCCGGATCACTCTGGCCGTGCCCTTGGGCGTCGTCAGCGCACTGCCTTCCGTGGATTTTTCTCGCCGCACGTAACCCATCCCAATCCATGCATTGGCTGCCGGCGAAAATCCCACTCGGGTGACATGCCCGATTTCTTTTCCGTCTGCCAGCAGCGGCATATCCGCCTCCGGCTCGGCTTGTCCATCGAATTGCAGGCTGACACGCACGCGATTTACTTGGCCCCGCGAGCGTACCCGCTCCACAATCTCCTGCCCCGTATAACAGCCCTTTGTGTACGAAATGTGCGAGTCTTGCAGCCCAGCCTCATGCGGAATCTGCTTCTCCCCGAAATCATATCCAAACCAGGGAATCCCTATTTCGAGCCGCACTGTATTCAGTGCCTCATACCCTGCGGGACACCCGCCTTCGGCGCGAACTGCACCCTCCAAAACGCCCCACAGTTCGGCGCACTTTTCGCGCTCCACCAAGAATTCCGCCGCCGCAGTCCCTCCCGGCGATCTCTTGCCCATCCTTGCCGCGATTCCCGCCGCGGTCACCTCGCGCACTTCCAAATCCTGCATTCCCGCAAGGTCCGCACCCGTCAGCCTCTGCACCAGCGCCGCCGCCCTCGGTCCCTCGAGCGCCAACGTTGCGTAGGCATCCGTGCGATCCGTCAAGGTCACGTCATCCATGATGATGTACTTTTCCATCGCCGGAATCAGGCGCTCGCGAATCATCGCGTAGGACACGCAGAACAGCGACTCGCCCAACGCATACGTCTCCATCTCTGCTTGGATGTGTCCCTGCGGATTCAGGAACAGGGACGCCGTTCCATGATTTTCTTTCAGGCCCTTCACGTCGTTCGTCAAGATCGCATTTAGATATCGCCCGCGGTCGGGCCCCGTAAATTCCAAGTAAGCGCGGTAATTCTTGTCGACTAAGCCCACGCTCTCCCGCAAGGCGCGGTATTCCCCCTGCCAATCGCCGAAATGATCCGGCAGGTCGCAACCAAACCACACGCCCATTTGAGCTCCATGTTTACGGTGCCACTCGCCCAACGGCGTGGCCAAATTCGTGCTCAATTCCATGCGCTGCTCCCGGGCCCCTCTCTTCGAATGATGCGCCAAACGCCCAATGATATACTTTCTGTCGTGAATCCGATGAGCCACACGCACCGCATGCCGCACGCTGCCGACCAGGAAATGATCTACTTGAAAATTCCTGTGGGTATGTTGCAGTGCAACTGTTCCATCATCGGCGACCCGCGCACGCAGGAATGCGTGGTGATTGATCCGGGCGACGAGGTCGAGCGCATCCTCGGCCTTCTGGGCCGCTACAAGCTCAAAGTGAAAGCCATCGTTAGCACTCACGCCCACATCGATCACGTTGGCGGCCTCGCTAAGCTTTACCAATACACGGGCGCACCTGTGATGATGCATTCCGATGATCTTCCGCTTTACCGCGGCATGGAAGCGCAGGCGGCGTTTCTGGGTTTGCCTGCGCCCGAATTGGTCGAAGTCCACCAGTTACTGAAAGAGGGCGATGCGCTGCAGTGGGGCGATTTCCTCGCCAATGTCATTCACACTCCCGGTCATACGCCTGGCAGCGTCTCGCTGTATCTGCCCACCGACGGCGCGAATACGACGCTCCGTCATCCTCAGCTCTTTTCCGGCGACACCCTTTTCGCCGGCAGCATCGGCCGCACCGACCTGTGGGGTGGCTCCTTCGACGACATCATCGCTTCTCTGAAAGATAAACTGCTGCAGTTGCCCGATTCCACCATCGTGCACCCCGGACACGGTACCAGCACGACCATCGGCCAGGAGCGCGACAGCAATCCCTTTCTAAAGTAACTGCACTCCGCTTTATATTCTCCGAGAGGAATACACTCTCTAAGCATTAACCGGCGTTTTGCGCGCTCTGCCGGCTCTTGCGCAGTTCTTCCATCACCGACTGAATCAATTCCTTCGCGTGGGTCAGTTCCTGCGAGATCATCCGCAGGTCCATCGCGGGCAACGTCGGATTTCGCTGGCTGGTGCAATACACCCCGTGCTGGCCTGTAAGCACCAACGCATTTGTAATCCGGTCCAGGGACACCGCCAGCCTTCCCCGCTCCTTCCCGAACATCTGCTCGTACCGCTCCAGCTCTTCCTGATGTTCTTCGAATGCCGACATGGCCTTCCTCCGGACTCCTGTCCGCGTACAGGTTCTTGCCGGTTGCACTTCGGGCACAGGGTTCCGGCGCCAAACTTTACGCTAACCCATCCCCACTCCATAATCCACTTGAGCTTCTCCAGAAAGCGGTTTTCGACCATGAGTCTTCCAGAGCAGGCGGCGAGTCAGTATGTCCCGTTTGGGACCAGGCCCGAAGGAAATTGGGAGCACCGAACCATGCGACGCTCAGATCTTGTGCAGTACAAAGAAAAAGAAAATGGCAGGATTGGCCGTACCTCGCAAATTGTCTTTGGTGAACGCCAGCACCTGCTTCGCGTCTTGGATTCCCTGGAGGGCACCAGCCTGCCCATCGCTCGCATGCAGCAAGAGCGCCGCATGCTCGAAGAACTAATTCATGCGCGCACCCGCGAACTGAATCACATCAATACCGCTTGGGACGAAAAGATTGGCCTGGTTCTTAGCGCCGAAGCCAAACCCGAAATGCTCGAAAAGCTCTCCAAACAAGCGCCCAAGGAAGATTTTTACCTCTTGCGCCTCATCAGCGAGCATCCTCGCGCCAACGCCAAAACCCTCAGCCGCCTGGCTCGTCATCCTTACGGCGCCATTCGCGAAAACGTCGCTCGTCATCCTAACGCCGATGCCAGCACCCTCACTTTACTCAGCCGCGACAAAACTCAGCCTCTTTGGTATCTCGTGGCCTTCAATCCCAATACCCCCTCGCCTCTTCAGCGCAAACTCCGCGATCGCCTCAAAAAACTCGGCGAAGCCCAAGCGGGCCGCTAGAGTCGGAGTCTGTGCGACAACTCATGTTTTCCGTGGCACGGGCACTCCTGCCTGTGCTCTTGGGTTATCCCTTCAAAGTAATTTCCTGACGCCTTCGTGGCCCTTGGCGCGCTAGAATATCCGCGATGGCTGACGAGCAAAGCGACACCACAGGTCCGCAAACCCAGTCAACTGCTTCTTCTTCACATCTTTCATTGCATCTCCTGGTCACTCTCGCCCTATCGGTTCTGCTACTGGTTCCGTGTTTCTGGCACGCTCATATCGAAGCCGGCGACCTCGGCAGCCATGTCTACAACGCCTGGCTTGCGCAACTCGTCCACCAGGGAAAAGCCCCCGGCGTCTACCTCATTTGGCAGTGGGACAACATCCTCTTCGATTTGCTCCTTTCCTTCTTTGCCAAAGCGTTCGGTTTCACCCTCGCTGAAAAATTCTCCGTCTCCCTTTGCGTCCTCGTTTTCTTCTGGGGACTTTTCCTTTTTATGAAGTCAGTTTCCGGCCGTGCGCCCTGGCTCCTTACCCCATGCATCGCTATGTTGACCTACAGCTACATCTTCCACATGGGATTCATGAACTATTATTTGTCGCTTGGTCTGGCCTCCCTTGGCCTGTCCTTTCTCTGGCCCGTGCGGAGAAATGGACTGATTGTCGCCATGCTGCTTCTACCCCTGATGTATCTCGCGCATCCGCTCGGATTTCTCTTGTTTCTCGGAGTAGCTGCATACCGTCTTCTCTGGCTGCGTTTACCCGGTTGGTGGAAAATCCTGCTTCCATTCACTGCGCTGCTGATCCTGTTCGGCGCCCGCTGGTTTGTCGCTCATCATCCCGGTTACGAAGTCGAGTGGCGAGAAACCCCGTTCTGGCAACTCAATGGCGCGGATCAGTTCCACGTTTTTGGCTCGCGCTATCTCTGGTTCACTTACGCCATCGGCCTGTTCTTCCTGGCTGCCACCGCCTTGGCTTGTTGGGCCGAATCCCGTCGCGCGAAATTTTGGAGCGATCGCGCCATCTTCCTGCAGTTCTACGCCATTTCCTTCTGTGCCACGGCGCTGCTGCCAGAGAATCTTCACACCAATCCTACCGGTGGCTGGATCGGTGCGCTCGTCACTCGCCTCACCCTGGTCACCGCCATTTTTGCGTTCTGCTGGTTGGCTACTCTCCCTCCTCATTCTTGGCACCTTGTCTTCGGCCTCCTTTGCGCCCCCGTTTTCTTTGTTTTCCTTTATCAAGACACCGCATACCTCAACCGCATGGAAGCCAACACCCGTCTCGTCACCGAACAATTGCCCTTCGGCACCCGCACTCTTTCCACGATCTTTGCTCCCAATGACTACCGCACCATTTATCTGCACATCCCCGATCGCGCCTGCATCGGTCATTGCTTCCTGGTTTCCAACTACGAGCCTTCGGCCCTCCAGTTCCGTGTCCGCGTTCGGCAGGGAAGTCCTGTAGTCACCGCTTCTCAAGACGACAGTGAAGACATGCAGTCCGGCACCTTCGACGTGGAAGACGAAGACCTTCCCCTGAAGCAGATCTACCAGTGCGAAGCCTCTGACCTAACGAAGATCTGCATTCGAGACCTCAACTCCGATGAAAAAAATGGTCGCCTCGGCTACCATCCCATCAGCAATCCATTCTTCTCCCAAAACCCCTAATCGGTTTCCGCCGCCGCGGGGTCGCTGATTACCGATTACCGATTACTGATTACTGATTACTGATTACCTTCTCGTTAAGCGCTAGCCCGTGAGTCGCTGCAAAAGAACATTGGAACGAACCGCTATGCGCAGCCTGCGCCCAGAGACAAAATGGCTCTTGTGGCAGGCCAATTTCTGCTAAAATAGCCTCAGGGTGAGAGACAATGCTGCCATTACACCTTCAGCCCGAAAGCCACATCCCGCTGTACATCCAGTTGCGCGACCAGCTTCGTTCCCTCGTTCACGCCGGCGATCTTCGCCCCGGTGACCGCATCCCCGCCAGCCGCGAACTCGCGCAAATCCTCGGAGTTCATCGCACCACCGTCGCCAACGCTTACGCTGAACTAGAATCCGAAGGTCTCATTCAAGGCCATGTCGGCCGCGGCACCTTTATCCGCAACAATGGCAACGGCCTGAAAATCACGCCACCCGCTCCTCCCGCGCTAAATGGCAATTCCGAAGGCCTCCGCTGGGAGCTTCTGTTTGCCGATGAACGCAGCGAGGAAATTCTCACGCGCTTGACGGCTTCGGCTCCCGCCAATGCACTCTCCTTCGTCATGGCCCGTCCCGCCGAGGAATTCTTCCCTGTGGAAGAATTGCAGGCTTGTACGCAAGTGGTTCTTCGTCGCGAAGGCCAGGAAATCCTTAATCTCGGCGCCTCCGATGGTTATGCGCCACTGAAAGAAGCGCTCCTCGATCTGCTCCATCGCGAAGGCTTTTCCGTCAAGGACGATTCGCTCCTCATCACCGATGGCTGCCAACAGGCCCTCGATCTGATTGCTAAGGCTTTCGTCCGTTCCGGCGATACCGTCGTTCTTGAAAATCCCACCTACCCAGGCGCGTCCGCCGTCTTCAACGGAGTCCACGCACGCTGCCTCGGCGTCCCTGTTCGTACTCATGCGGAGCCCGGCAGCCCGCTCGGCATTGATCTCGAAGCTTTGGAGTCCACACTTGCCGCCAATCGCGTCAAGCTCCTTATTCTTACTCCGGACTTTCACAATCCTACCGGGACGTCCATGCCCGTTGCCTCTCGTCGTCGCGTTTTGGAACTCGCCGGACGTTATCAGGTTCCCGTGGTCGAAGATCACATTTACGCCCGCCTGCATTCCCGCGAAGAACGTGTGCCTTCGCTCAAGCAGTTGGATCGCGCCAACGTCGTCATTCACATCGACAGCTTTGCTAAAGTGGCTTTCCCTGGCCTCCGTGTGGGTTGGATCGTTGCTCCGCCTGCCGCTATCGAGCGTCTGCGCCTCGTCAAGCAAATGACCGATCTGCACACCGACCAGCTCGCCCAAGCGACCCTCGCCGAATTCCTCAAGCGCGGGTTATTTCACAAGCACCTCGCGCGCATGCGCAAGATTTACACCGACCGTCTCAACGCCCTCGATGAATCCCTGCGCAAATTCATGCCTGAGGGTGTCCGCTGGGCGCGTCCGGAAGGGGGCATGTGCTTCTGGTTAGAACTGCCGCCGGGCTTCGATGCCAGCGAATTGATGATGCACGCGCGCGAGCGCGGCGTGCTCTTCGCGCCTGGACGCTATTTTTACGTGCAGTCGCCGATGCCCAACACTTTGCGCCTCGGTTTCGCCAGCTTGAATGAGAAACAGATTGCGCGCGGTGTTTCGCTGCTCTCCGAACTCTTGCGTATCGAAATGCGAAAGCGCCAGCGGGGTTCGCGTCGCGCGGAGAGGGCCCACGTCGCTCTGGTGTAAACCCGAATGACCAACGTACTCAAACTCGATCCCAAGCCGACCAACCGCTGCTTTGGTTGCGGCGCTGCCAATACCGCGGGCATGAAGCTGGCCTTCGAACTCGATCTGGATGCGCGCCGCTCCCATGGTTCTTTCGTCCTCGGCCTGAATTACGCTGGTGGCGGTGGCTTCGCTCACGGCGGCATCATCGCCGTGGTCCTCGACGAAGCGATGGGCAAACTCTCTCGCCTGGCCGGCGAAAGTGCGGTTACCGCGGAGATGAACATCGAGTACAGGAAGCCCGTACCCGTTGATAAGCCCATCGTGGTGGAGGCTTGGCAGGAAGAATCCAAGGGTAGAAATCGCTTTCGGGTCGCGGAAATTCACGATCCGCAAGGCAATTTGCTGGCTCGCGGCAGAGGGCGCTTCGTCATCGTCGAGCAGTCACATTTCACTGACGCTCAGTCCGCACAAACGAATTCCTGAATTTCGATTTTGAGAGGAGAAGGGAAATGGCAACGAAGAAACCCAATGGCAGCGCTCACAATAACGGGGCGAAAGGTTCCAACGAATGGCGCGTCAAGGTCGGTTTGGCCGAAATGCTCAAGGGCGGCGTCATCATGGACGTCACCACCGCCGACCAGGCGCGCATCGCCGAGAATGCCGGCGCCTGCGCCGTTATGGCGCTTGAGCGCGTTCCTTCCGACATCCGCAAGGAAGGCGGGGTCGCGCGCATGGCCTCCATTAAGGTGATTCGCGAAATTATGAACACCGTCACCATCCCGGTAATGGCCAAAGTTCGCATCGGCCATTTCGTCGAAGCGGAAGTGCTCCAGTCCCTCGAAGTCGACTTCATCGACGAGAGCGAAGTGCTCAC